>JAIWEZ010000145.1:0-6243 GCA_048631945.1 Gammaproteobacteria bacterium
ATGAATTCCTGAATTCCTAACCCGGATAAACCGGAACAAAAAAACTATCACGAAAACACGAAAGTACGAAAACACGAAAGGCTGAATGTTTTTTTATTTCGTGCTTTCAATCTTTCGTGCATTGCGGCTTTCGCCTTGAGAAGAGGCGTGATCATCTTTTAAGATTTTTTGCCATAAACAACACGAATTCCAGAATTAACGGACTAAAGATAGAACAGATCCTCTTTTGCCTGCCTCGTAAAATGCACTAACAACTTCTGGAAGCTTGTTTCATTTTTTCTTCTAATCGTGAGCTTTTCCATCGACTGTTCACAATTATTTTCCAAGGGAGATAGATGGGCAATAGAGATCCTGCAATATGGAGTAAAAGGCTTAAGTTGTATGGTCTTACTGTGATTTTCCCTTGACAAAATCAGGGCTTCGGGTTAAAGGGGCGATACTGAAAAAATCTTGTTTTGGCACAAACCTTTATTCCACTAAGCATTTTAGGATCACCATAGACGGCTGGACAAATGGTAGCAAGGGGAGTGGACTAAGACGTTACCAGTTGTCCTGTAGCAGCATGATACGTGTTGGCTGACTGGAGTCTCAACCTCTACAAACCTAACGATTTGGAGTTTACATGAGCACAACAGAAGAAAAAGAGCAAACTGTAGCTGAAAATGAGCAGGAAAAGGGAGGCGATGAGCAAGCTGCCGAAGTTGCTCCTGTGAAACCAGGAACGTGGCGATTTCTCATACCCATCGCTGCGTTTGCACTAGGGTTCATGTCCCATTTCTCGCTCGGCTGGGTCATCTTGCCACCAATTCTTTATGCTGAAAAACAGCAGCCCATCGATTTTAGTCATAAGCTCCATGTAGACGAAGTGGGTGACTGTGAAGGCTGTCACTATTTCCGTGAAGACGGGAGCTTCTCTGGAATCCCCGAGCTGGAAAACTGCGCCGAGTGCCACGAAGAGGCGATGGGAGAAGACCCTGAAGAAGCCAAACTCATCACAGAATATATTGAGCCGGGCAAGGAGATTCCGTGGTTGATCTATGCCCGCCAACCCCAGTGTGTCTTTTTCTCTCATGCAGCCCACGTCAAGATGGGTGAGATGGATTGCGCCATTTGTCATGGACCCATAGGGGACTCAGATCATGTGAGACCTTACCAGTACAATCGTCTCACTAAGTACAGTCGGGATATCTGGGGCTGGAACATCGCAGGCTTGTCGAAGAACGGCTGGGACTACCTAAAACAGGCTGATAATTCCGGTGAGATTAAGATAGAACACGCCGCTCGAATGAAGATGGACGACTGTGCAGAGTGCCATATGGAGAAAAGGGGCGTCCATGAGGCCTGCTTCGTGTGTCACAAATAGGCACTTAACCTAAGGGGAAGACTTATGAAATTGGACAGAAGGACTTTTATAGAGCTTGCGGTTGGGTTCTCGGCAGGAGCCGGTGGTGGCTTTATGCTTACTCCCGTAAACTGGAAGTTAATGGATGACATGACCATCTGGTCGCAGGAGCTCTGGCCACGGTACCAGTTGGGAGGGCTGAAAGGTCGCCTTCCTCAACAGGGAAAAGTCACCCACGCAGACTCGGTCTGCAACCTTTGTCCAGGGGGCTGCGGTATAACGGTTAGAAAGGTTGGGGACCGTGCTACCAAGATTGAGGGAAGAGAGGGATATCCGGTTAACGACGGGGGTATCTGTCCCCTTGGAGCTGCCGGCTTACAGCTCCTGTACGGCCCTTGGCGAATCCCGAGCCCCTTGAAAAGAATTGGGAAACGAGGTTCAGGGAATTTTGAGAAAATCTCCTGGGATGAAGCAATCAATAAGGTTGTACAAAAACTGGGGAATCTGCGGCAGAAGGGTCAGTCCCACACGGTAGCATGTATTCTTGGTTCTGATGAGGGTACCGTGCCGAGGTTGTTTGATCGCTTCCTGGCGGCTTACGGATCACCAAACTTTATCCGCACAGCTTCTGCTGAAGACACCTATGAATTGGCTCTGGGCCTCATGCAAGGAACCACGGGTTCAGTGGGCTATGATCTGGAACGTGCAAACTTCATCCTGAGTTTCGGAAGTGGCCTCATAGAGGGATGGGGCTCACCCGTGCGTGTTATCCAGGCTCACAGCACATGGCGATCCGGCGATTTAAAGGATCGGGCCACAGTCGTTCAAATTGAGCCGCGACTCTCAAATACTGCTGCCAAAGCCGACAATTGGTATCCTATTAATCCAGGAACCGAGGCGGCCTTAGCGCTGGGGCTCGCCCATGTAATCATAAAAGAGTCACTATATAATGCTGACTTTATAGGAAAACATACCTTTGGCTTTGAAGATTGGAGTGACTCCAGCGGCAAGACTTACATGGGCTTCAAGCGTCTGGTTCGGACCGAATATACGCCTGAGGCCGTATCCAAGATCACGGGACTACCGGCCAAAAAAATTCTCACACTTGCACGGGCCTTTGCAAAGGCCAAACGCCCCGTGGCGGTCTGGGGTCGCGGCAAGGGAACCGTGTCGGGAAGCCTTTACGAGTGTATGGCCGTTCATGCTCTCAACGCACTGACAGGCAACATCAACAAGCCGGGCGGTGTCTCGGCCCGTCCCCAAGTAGCCACCCGGTCATGGCCTGAAGTTGAACGGGATGCCACTGCCTGGTCCGGTTCTCGAAGACCTCGAATAGATGGGGCAGGCTCGAATCGTTACCCATTGACCAGGTATCTGCCGGACAGATGGTCCCAAGTCATGAATGGAGGCAAGGCCGGCGCGATCCAGGCCCTCCTTGTCCATGGGGCCGATCCATACTACACCACACTTGACTCTGCAGCTGTGGCCAAGGCTTTCGAAGCTATTCCGTTTGTGGTGAGTTTCTCCACCTGTTTGGACGAAACCGCCTATCATGCGGACTTGATTCTGCCCAACCATCATTATCTGGAGCGTTGGGAAGACATACCGACACCCGTGGGTCTGCAAAAGCCCATACTCGGCATGCTAAAGCCGGTGGTATCCCCACAATTTGATACAAGGCACGCGGGAGATGTCCTCATGACCATTGCGAAGTCTATGGGCGGATCCGTTGCAAGCGCCTTCCCGTGGGATGATTACGAAACCCTGTTGAAGGAGACCATGGGAGACAACTGGGGCACCTTGGAAAAAGCAGGCTATATAGTAAATGAGGGGTACAAGCCTTCTGCTTGGTCAAAGGCCTTTGGCACTCCGTCCGGCAAATTTGAGTTCTATATCACGGCCTTTGACCAAGCAGGCGTAAAAATAGGTAAAGATGTGGGTTATCTCCCCCACTATGAGCCGGTTCAACCGGAGGGGAATCCTGCTACTTATCCGCTCATTTTGATCCCTACGGAATTGATGCGTCTGGCAGACGGTGCTGTTGGAAACCCGCCGTTCTGCACAAAGACCCTGGAAGAAACAGAGTTGAAAAAGAACGATCTTTTCGTAGAGGTCAACCCTAAAACCGCAGCCGATTACGGTCTTTCCGAAGGTCATCATGCCATGCTCGAAACAGCCAAGGGGAAAGCCAAAGTACTCGTGCACCTTTTTGAAGGAATCATGCCGGGGGTGATAGGCATCCCCAAGGGTCTTGGCCATACGGCTTATGACGATTACCTGGCTGGCAAGGGCGTTAATGCGAACAGCCTCATTGGCGTCGTGGAAGACCCGGTCACCGGCCTGTCCGCCGCTTGGGGCGTTCGAGCCAAACTGACACGCGTCTAATCATTAAGAAGGGGTAACCATGAAAGAGGCACATCACAAAGCAGACGAGAAGACTTACAAGTTCGGTATGGTAATTGACCTGGACAAATGCACGGGTTGCGGGGCCTGCATGGTGGCCTGTATGGCTGAAAACAACTTGCCCTTCAGGAAAGACAATAGTGACAGGTTGCGCAGTAACCTCTGGATGCGGGTCTACAAGATCTCTAACGGTCGCCCCTTTCCGGACACGGACATCTCTTTTATTCCGAGGCCCTGTCAGCACTGCGAGGGCGAGGGCCACCACCATACCCCGTGCGTATCAGTATGCCCGGCAACAGCAACGGATTACAGTCACGAAACCGGCATTGTGAGTCAGGTCTATACGCGCTGTTTTGGGTGCCGGTACTGTATGGCAGCGTGTCCTTACCATGTGCGCGTTTTTAACTGGTGGGATCCGACGTGGCCGAAAGGCATGGAAAAGTACCTGAATCCTGACGTGTCTGTTCGTATGCGGGGTGTGGTGGAAAAATGTAGTTTTTGCTATCACCGATACCAGCGGGCCAAAAACAAGGCATACGCGGAAGGACGGCGTGAGCTTCATGAAGACGAATATCAAACAGCCTGCACCCAGGCCTGCCCTGCAGGGGCCATCACGTTCGGAGATTTGAAAAACCCGGAGCATAAGGTCCATAAGTTGAAAAAAAGCCGCTATGCTTTCCGCCTTCTGGAAAAACTCGGCACCAATCCAAAGATCTACTATGTCTCAACAAGAGACTGGGTCCGGAAGGCGGGCGATGTGTATTTAGGCAAAGAAGGAAAGGATGTAACCCACGCATAGCCCTTAATTTTGGAAGGAGTATCAGCTATGGATTCTGCATCAGCCCCATTTGATTCTGCACTATTCCCGGAAGGTGTCAAACGGTGTAAATTTAAATGGTTTCTCTTCTGGGTCGCCGTCTTGCACGGCCCCTTGATGGTGGGTGTTATCGCCACGCTCATGTGCTGGGGCCTTGCCCTGAATGTGACGTATCTGAACAACAACTACCCATTCGGGCTCTGGATTGCCGCAGACCTGGGGATCATAGCCCTTGGGGGCGGTGCCTTCTTCACAGGTTTTTTAAGGTATGTTGTGAACATAGAGGAGCTTAAGAACATCGTCAATTATGCCGTGGTTATCGGAGTCATTTGCTATGCGGCGGCCCAGGGAATACTCGGAATAGACATCGGTCAACCGCTAAGAGGTTGGTTTATTTTCTGGCACGCTAACGTCCACTCCATGCTCACAGAGGTGGCCTTCTGTATCACGTGCTACTTCATGGTCCTGTGCATCGAGTATCTCCCCTTGATTTTGGAGAATCGGCAGATCAACAAGTTAGGCTTTTTCCACGGTATGGCCCATCATCTTCATGGGGCCATGCCCACGATTGCAGCAGTCGGTGTGTTTCTTTCCTTCTTTCATCAAGGCTCCCTGGGAGGGGTCCCTGGGGTCCTTTACGGTCGACCCTTTGCCTATCGAGAAGGTTTCCTGGTATGGCCGTGGACGTTTTTCCTGTTCATCCTTTCGGCCATTGCGTGCGGTCCATGTTTCACTATCCTGGTCACCTGGTTCACAGAAAAATGTGCCGGAAAGCAACTCGTCAAGAAAAATGTTATAGATATTCTCGCCAAGATTTCAGGCAGGCTCTTGGTACTCTATCTCATTTTGAAGATCCTTGATACGATTGTATGGGTCGGCCTCGCCAAAGGGGTGGGTGCCCCATTCAGCAGTTTTTATGCGAATCAACCTTATGGTTACTGGGTTCTAATTACAGAGGTTGGCATACTAGGCATTATACCGGCAATGCTTCTCTTGAGTGAGAGGGTACGCCGAAATGAGGCGGGGTTGATCATCGCCTGTCTTCTAAATTGCGCAGGCATATTTATGAATCGGTGGATTATAGTCGTACAGACCTGTGCCCAGCCGGTGATGAGCTTTGATAAATTTGTCAGTTACCACCCAAACTGGGTGGAATACGCAACCACACTCGTATTTGTTTGGGTAGGTGCCGTCGTCATAATGATCTCATATAGGTATCTGCCGATCTTTCCCCAAGAAAAGGAGCTAAATCCATCATAGGAAAGGATTTCCGCCATGTTTCCATTTGCTTTTGAGTGGATAGCCGAACCAACGCGTTATGTCTTTATGGGTGCCCTATACGCAGTTTTGATCGCTCTGATTATCATATTGCACTATTGTGCCATACGCGCCTTCTTGGACATGATATGCAAGAAAAAAAATCACAATCAACATTGACACTTTCACAAAAAACCGCGTAAAAAACAAACTTGTTTAGTGAGGAACCGTAATGGATCTTGCCAGAATGTTAGGAATTTTGGTCGTTTTTGGTGTGCCTGCAATTATTGGTGGAGGCCTTACCTATCACATATTCCATAGCTGGTTTGCTGTGATCTTGTGGGAAGCACTGGTCGTTTTCGGAGCAGTCACCATCGCCTACAAGGCAGCAGGCAAGTCAGCACCAAGTACGCACTAGATAGGC
>JAIWEZ010000146.1:0-6163 GCA_048631945.1 Gammaproteobacteria bacterium
TATCCGCGACCTATTGGAACTGGGATACAGCGGCAGGGTGATTCGATACTGGCTTCTTTCCAACCATTACCGAAAACCCTTGCATTTGTCCTATGAAGCGCTGGACCAATCCGGTCGAGCCCTTCATAGGCTTGATGAATGCGTCCGCTTCCTAAATAGCGTCAGGGATGGACGTTCCTATCCTGATCTGGACCAACTCATCTATGATATAAAGACCGGCTTTGCAGATGCCATGGATGATGACCTGAATGTGTCGTCAGCTATGGCGACGATCTTCCATATTGTCAGAAAGATCAATCGTCTAATCACGCAAAAAGAGCTGGACCCGGCCGGGACCAGGCGAATCATTGATGCCTTTAAAAGGGTCGATGCGGTGCTAAATATCTTTGAGTTTGAACAAAAGCCCCAGGATGCCCAGGTTAAGAAACTTATTCTGGAGCGTGAAGAGGCAAGACGCAGGAGTGACTGGAAGCTGGCAGATCGGATCAGAGAACGCCTCACTGCCATGGGGGTGGAGGTTAGGGACAGGAAGATTGCGGATTGAGGATTGCGGATTGCGGAATAATATAATCGGAAGTGGGAGTGGAGGGATGAATCAGGAAGAAATGAAGCGCAGGACAAAGCAGTTTGCGCTTCGTGTTATTCAATTGGTCGAATGGTTGCCCAAAGGGCGAACTGCTGAGGTGCTTGGACGCCAACTGTTACGTTCAGGCACTTCGGTGGGAGCCAACTATCGTGCGGCATGTCGCCCCAAATCAACTCCAGATTTCATTTCAAAGATGGGAACGGTGGAAGAAGAAGCTGATGAATCGTTATATTGGATGGAGCTACTGGTTGAAGCTGGAATTGTTAAATCAGAGGACTTAGAATCTCTGATGAAAGAATCTGATGAGCTTTTGGCAATGACCGTTGCATCTATAAACACCGCGAAAAGAAATAGGAAAAAATGAAAAAATCCGCAATCCGCAATCCGCAATCCGCAATCGTATCTCCTGTCTATTTTCCTTTTACTTTTGTTTCCCCTTCTTTGGTGGAGGCCATGTTCCTGTGTTTCCGTAGAGTGGTTGTCTATCAGCCCGCTTACTCCAAGTCCCAAGAGGCACTTCGGCCCTGGATGGACAGGGGCTTCCTGGATGTTCGTAGCCCTTCTGAAAAGGTCATCGATAAGAAGGTCCTGGAGGCAGCGCTCCGGAATTTCAGGAACTGGGGGCTTCTGCACGAGCATGCTGACATGACCTACCTGAAGATGGTTGGAAACGACATTCCACCCATTGATCCTAAAACAGCAAGAATAGTCTCTGATATTAAAGGCACGGCCGCCAAAGGATCGAAGAACCCTGAAGATAGCGAGCTTTTCCTTCAGGTATTTCTACACCTGGCACAGGAGTTTGATGAGCATTCCTGGGAATTGAAGCAGCAAATGAATCAGTTTGATAACCAGTATCAGGCCCTGCGAAGCTTCTTTTGCCAAGACCAGATAGAGCAGGCACACGATCACAAGTCCGCTTGTGCCGTCCCGGCTTCGCCAATTGACGGACAGGCTCCGCAAAGGCAGGCAGGGCTGTTTCCTGTCATTGAAGATGACCCGGGCCGCCTTATGATAGAAAAGAGGATGACAGCCTGGAACCATCTCTTCCAGAAAGACCCTGCCGGCTCCGGTCTCCTCTTTACAGATTCTCCTTTAGCGCTTGCCTACCTTCTTGATGGAATACAAGAGAAGGTCGAAGTCTTAAATTTCAACATCACTTACACGCAAGCGTTGACAGGAAAGATACCAAAAAACCATCCCACCTTGGCCGATCACATCCAGGAGATCTTCGATATGGTGCTTACCACGCAGTGGAGCCAGACATTGCAAGAAAGTGTTATAGAGGCTGGCCGTCAAATAGAGGCGGAGATTTGTCGGCTGAGAGGATCAGCAGTGAAACCTCACGACAGGAGCGTATCATTTCGCTGGTATGTCTTGCCCCACAAGGACGCTCGCGCTCTTTTGAATCGTCTCTGTGGTGTCGACAGTGGCCGTGAAGAAGAGGGAGCTGCCAAGGTCAAGAATACACTGGTAGGGTTAATCGAATATCCGGGAAGTTCTGCAACCCCTTGAAATCATAAGCCATTTGATGCCAAACAAACGAGAAACCTCCCTGTTTTTCCACAAAAATCGCTAACAATCATAAGAAGACTTGACGATTTTCAAGAATTGGTGTAACAGGGCATATCTCGTAATTACGGACGGGATCGTTCTGGACGTAGAACCTGTTGAAAAAATAAAGAAAGGAGGCATCGTTTTATGTTCACACCAACAGTAGATAGTGACAAGTGCATCGGCTGCGGAGAGTGCGTAGAGGTTTGTCCGGTCGAGGTTTTCGAGCTTGAAGACGAAAAGGCCGTGGCTGTCAATGCAGACGAGTGTTTAGGATGTGAAAGCTGCGTTGAGGTTTGTGAGCAAGAGGCAATTACAGTTGAAGAAACATAATATGATCCCGATTGCTGGTATCTGGTCCTTGGTTCCGGTCAAGCTGGAATCAAGGACCAGCCATCCCACCTTTTCGCCATGAATATTCGATAGATTTTTTGTCTCACCCTTTCTTCAATCACATCACACCGTTTTCCCACTGGAGGCATGAATATGGATGAAAAACCGGTTGCCTTCTTTGAGGCTAGTGGCTTCGATCCCGATGAGTGTTCCTATTATGTAATATTTTCAAGACCCGAGAAAGCGTGGGCGTACGGAGGCCAATCATGATCAAAAAGATAGGTGTTGTTGGAGCCGGCCAGATGGGTGCAGGGATTGCCCAGGTGGCTGCCATGAACGGATTTTCCATCATCTTGAATGACGTCTCTGAAGCCTGTCTCAAGGGCGGCATTGAGAGGATTGAAAAGAGTCTGTCGATTTTTTTAAAAAAAGGACGCATCACCAATGAGGAAAAAGAGGCAACTCTCGGGCGAATTGAGACTACCGTTCAACTTAAAGCTGTTCAATCTGCAGATTATATTGTGGAGGCGGTGTTTGAAAACCAGAGTTTGAAACTCGATGTCTTCAGGCAGCTGGATGAGGTCTGCAGGCCTGGAGTGCCCATTGCAAGCAACACTTCTTCCATTCCGATCACGCTAATCGCTGCTGCCACCAAACGGCCCACTGAAGTGATCGGAATGCATTTCATGAATCCTGTGCCCCTGATGAAATTGGTTGAGGTCATCCGTGGGCTGCCCACATCTGATAAAACCTTTGAGACCACCTGCGAGCTGGCGGTCAAGCTCAAGAAGACCCCGATTGCGGTTAATGACTCTCCCGGCTTCATATCCAATCGAATTCTCATGCCCATGATAAACGAGGCCATTTTTGCCTTATATGAAGGTGTAGGAACAACAGAGGCGATTGATTCGGTCATGAAGCTCGGCATGAACCATCCTATGGGGCCTTTGGAATTGGCGGACCTGATCGGTTTGGATACCTGCCTGTCGATCCTGGAAGTCCTTCATGAAGGCTTTGGAGATCCTAAGTACCGGCCGTGTGCTTTACTCAGAAAGTATGTGGATGCCGGATACTTGGGCCGCAAAACAGGCCGCGGATTTTACACATATTGAACTATGATCTTCCCTGAAATGGCTCTGGTTCGGCAGAAACTCCACGCCGAAATGCTCCAAGACATCCCTGCGGCCGTAGGAAACGCCCTTCAGGGCCTTCACCTTGCCTCGGTGGCAAAGCCTGGTGAGTGCGTGGCAGTGGCGGTCGGGAGCCGGGGCATCAGCCATATTCCCATCATTGTTTCCGAATGCGTGAAGTTTTTGAAGGACCTGGGTTTAGATCCCTTTATTGTCCCGGCTATGGGTAGTCACGGGGGAAACACCCCGGAGGGTGAACTCTCGGTCTTAGCCGGGCTTGGCATTAATGAATCCTCTGTGGGTGTGCCTATACTTGCCGCTGAGGATGTGGTCGAAATCGGCAGGTTGGACATAGGCATACCTATCCTTATGGACAGACGTACAGCCGAGGCCGACCACATTGTTGTGCTCAACCGAGTTAAGCCCCACACAAAATTCCACGGGCCGATTGAGAGCGGCCTAACCAAGATGCTGACCGTGGGCCTCGGCAAAGGGAAAGGGGCAGCTCTGTACCACCGGGCCGCAGTCCAGCATACCTTTGGCATCCTTCAAGACGCTGCACGCCATATCCTTGAAAGCCGTTCCGTCTTCTTTGGGCTTGCCTTACTCGAAGACGGTTACAAGAATGTCTCCCGAATCTGTGCTATAAGGCCTGAAAACTGGTTTGAAGCAGAACGGAGCCTGCTCGAAGAAGCACGCCTTATGTTGCCCCACATCCCGTTTGACCCGATTGATATTCTAATCGTAGATGAAATCGGCAAGGACATCAGCGGTATTGGGATGGATTCCAATGTGACGGGAAGACACCGGGATATTGTAGGAGACTTTTACAAGGCCCCGCATGTGAAACGTATCTTTGTAAGAGATTTGAGCCGTGAATCAGACGGAAATGGAAACGGCATCGGGCTGGCAGACGTTACAACACGGCGCCTCGTGGATGCCCTTGACCTTGAAAAGACCTACATGAATGCCCTGACAGCCATCTCCCCCGAAAAGGCGGCTATTCCCATGTATTATGAGACAGATCGTGAATGCATTGAAGCCTGCCTCAACACTATCGGTATGGTGAAGCCCGAGGCAGCGCAGATCGTTCGTATCAAAAACACTGCCACGCTGGAGACGCTCATGATCTCACGGGCCCTCAAAGGCGATATCAGCTCCAATCCGGACCTCCAGGTTGCAGGACCATGGGAACCGATAGCCTTTGATGATACTGGCAACCTATTGGATTTCGGATTTTAGATTGCGGATTGCGGAATGAGAAGAAGGTGAAACGAGCAAATCAGTGACCAGTGGGCGGCAAGCAGTAAAGAGTGTACAGCATTCAGTAACGAGCAACCAGTGACCAGCAACGAGCAACGAATAACGAATAGCTGCAACCCCCAATCCGCAATCCCCAATCCGCAATTCCCAATCCGATACCACATATGCTCCACGGCATTTGGATACACTGCCATCTTGTTTCAAACTGAGCCGTTCCTTGTGAAGCGAATCTACTTGCCCCATTCACAAAAAAAAATCTTGAAAATGCGAATACAAAAAACCGGTCCAGCCAAACCAGGGCACACTCGAGCGGTCCTTAATATGTGCAAAGATATACAGGCCTATTTTGAGGGGGACCCCATTAAGGCTCCGTGGAAATTCCTGGATATAAGCGGGCTGACCCCTTTGCAACGCTTAGTGCTGGAGACTGTTTCGAACATTCCTAACGGAGAGGTCCGATCCTATGGCCAAATAGCTGCACAGGTCGGACACCCTCGGGCCTGTCGTTTTGTAGGGACCACACTTGCCCGGAATCCTTTCCCCATCTTGATTCCGTGTCATCGTATTGTCCGGGCTGATGGCTCACCAGGCGGTTTTTACGGTGGAACCGACCTTAAGAAACGCATGCTCTTGCTGGAAAAAAAGGAAGCCCGGCTTCTAGCATGTGAAATGCCACCTTACGAGGATGGATAGATGAGCTGTGCGGGGAGCATATTTTTTTTTAAACCATACAAACGAATTAGTGCCCATCCATTTTCTGGATGGACACGAATTAAGACTCGAATGCGTGGGCATATTCAGGATAAAGCTTTTTTGCACATTCAGGGCATATACCGTGACTAAAATCAGCCTCTGAGTGAGCACTAATGTAAGCTTCAAGTTGATTCCAATAACCTTTATCATCACGTATTTTTTTGCAGGAGGCACACATGGGGAGCAGCCCGCTCAATTTTTTCACCTCGGCAAGTGCCTCTCGAAGTTCGGAGATTAATCGTTCTTGCTCGTGCTGAGTTCGCGTGCGCTCGATTGCATACCGGATGGAACGCTCCAGCAGAGATGCGCCAAGCTCACCCTTGTCCAGATAATCCGAAGCCCCTGCCTTCATAGCCGCCATGTCTACTTCTTGAGTTCCCTTGCCGGTAAGCAAAATTATTGGTCCTTTGCAGCCATTCTTAACCGCTTCGTTCAAGAGCTCCAGCCCGTTGCGCTCGCCAAGAAGGTAGTCGACAAGATAAACATCGTGTTTATTGCTCACCATTGGTTCTATGGCATCATCATAAGTTGCTACCCATTCCAG
>JAIWEZ010000147.1:0-6162 GCA_048631945.1 Gammaproteobacteria bacterium
GTTCGACTGGACTATTGCAACCTTCTTACCTTTCATGCCATCAGCTCCTCTTATTATTACCTAAGGGATTGGAAATAAATAACTCATCGGTTTCAAGAAGGGCTAATTGTATAATTCCACTCCCCATGAAAAGAATGTTTCTCTAGTTTAATCGTCTTCATTTCTTTATCGGAGACCTTTACTCCAATAGGATATCCGTTAGAATCGAGTGCCGCTTGTATTTTTAGTCCGGCATCAGTGGTGGTGTTAGCGATTAAGTTGACAATTACCTCATGGCTCGTCAAGGGTCTGCCTCGCCAGTTTTTGGTAATATGAGAAAACATTTGATGTTCAATCTTATTCCATTTACTTGTACCTGGTGGAAAATGGCATACAGTCACTACCAATTGAGTTTCATTGGCAAATCTTTGAAGCTCTAACTTCCATAGACGACTACGTGAACCGTTGCTTCCCCCTCCATCGGCGGTAATTAAAAGCTCTTTTGCTTCCGGGTATGCAGCCAAACCCATCTGACACCACCATTGCCGGATTGATTGCACCGCAAACTGGGCTGTATCATGGTCGGTTCCGACACTGACCCAGCCCTGATTACTTGTCATATCATATACACCGTAAGGGATGCCTTTCCCGTCTGCCAAGCTAGGAAAATCGTATGTTTCGACCTCCTCGGGCTTGCCTTTCGGTTGATACTCGCGTCCACCGTTGGCAAAACGTCCTACCAGTTCTTTCTTTTTTGTGTCTACTGAAATGACAGGCTGACTACGACTTTGAAAATCGACAACTTTACTATTTATGAATTTAAACTGAGCATCACGATCCGGGTGCGACTTTCCCTCCATCCTCTTACGAGTACTTTGAAGGCTGTAATGTAAATCGGCAAGCAGTTTTCCAACTTTGGCATGACTACAAGGATGCCCATTGGCAGTTAGTTCTTTAGCAAGACGCCTTGTGCTTTTGCATGTCCATCTTAGCGGAGACATTGGATCGCCTCTCGATGTAGGCTCGACTAATGCGTCCAATAATCTGGGAAGATCGCTATCCTTTTTTTCAAGAGGTTTTCTGCCGCCCCCTTTTTTTCTAACTCTGCGAACTTCTCCATCTTTCTTGCTTGCAGTGTGGTTACTTGCTATTTCATGCCTGCCGAGTCTTATCGTACTTTCGGCAAGAGCTGTTGCTGACGCGACTGCAACTACACCACCATGCCCCAATGATTTTGCTTCGGCCGCCGCCCACATTCGGCGTCCACGCTCGTCAAGTTCAATTTGCAGAATCTTGTACTTGATTCTGATTGCATCTATTTTCTCTTTTGATATCATGTGACAGAAATATCATAAGAAAACTTAAAACACAACAGAAAATCGATGACTTATTTATTTCCACCTCCTAAGCGCCTACGAGACGATGGTCATCTCATCAGAACCGGGTGTAATCTTCTCGCCGCCCTGCTCTGTCACAAGAAAGGTATTCTCCACCCCCACAAGCCCGATTCCCTCGAGTCCTTTTTTGGGTTCCACGGCAATCACCATGTTTTTCTTGAGGGGAAAGTCGATCTTTCGGGCAATGGCCGGAAACTCATCAATGACTAAGCCGATGCCATGACCAAGGAATGAGACCCGGTTGCTTCCAAATCCCATAAAGTGTTCCTCAAAGTTTCGTGAGACTACCTCTGTCCGGTACACCTCCTCAAATATTTGAGACGGAATCGCACCAGGCTTCAACCTGCACCGAACCGCCTCCTGGATGTCCAGACAGGTCTTGTGAGCAACCACGGCCTGATGGGAAGGCTGCCCAAAGGTAAATACTCTTGTCTTATCCGTGTAATAACCTTGATAGGCAAATCCTGTGTCAATAAAGATTGTGTCACCCTTTTTAAGTCTCCTTGCCCCGCCCATGAGTGGAAAAGCTGGGCAAAGGCCCAGTAAGCCCCCAGGACCTACCGAAGCGGTTGGGAAATTGCCTGATTCCCCAAAACTGATCACGCCTGCAAAAAGCTCGCTGTTGAATGCCGCAAGCCTACAGATCCCTGTGTAACCGAGCTTGAGCATATGGGCATGGATAGCTGACCCGAGTTCCCATTCAGTCATACCCTCTTTGATTAGGCCTGGTATCCGGTCATAAATGGCTTTATGCCTCTTGCCGGCCTCTCTAATCAAGCTTATTTCATAGTCCGATTTGACAGACCGAATCGTAGAAAGCAACGAGCCTATGTCTTGGAATGCAATGCGTGAAAAAGAGCTCGACAGCTTCTTGAAAATCGAGACCGGGATGGTGGTCTCGTCCACTCCCAGCCTGCTTACCCGGTAGCCGTACTCATCCAGCCTGGCAGGGAGCTCACGAAAACTACTGAGCTGAACAAGGGCCTTAAGGGGGGACTCTTTTTTTGCCCGTTCAAGGCTCCGACGTATGAAAAAGACGGCGATTCCATCAGCCGGGACAAACAGGATGCCATCTTGGATGGTGCCTGTGTAATAGAAGATATTGATCCTATCAATGATCATGGCGCCGTCTATAGCGGCGTCCGCCAGTTTTTGCTGAAATCTTGAAATCCGGCTGAAAATTTCCTTTGGAGGCACGAGATCGTATGTCATTGGTCAATGACGGAGTGTCTAAAGTGAACTAGAGTGAACTAAAGTGCCTAAAGTTGAACGCCCGAGTCCCTGGGTCCCGCAATCCGCATTCGGTCATTCGTCAGGTATTGGGTATCGGGCATCATTTCAGTTTTTCAAAAAGGGTTGACCCGTGGTTTCCAACACGCTCATCCACTTACCGCCGGTAAGGTCCACCTGTTTTCGCTTTCCTACCGTTGACTCCATGGGAATATGAACAAGGTGATTATTGCACAGGCCCACAAGCATTTTGGTTTTTCCTGCCAGGCCGGCATGAACCGCACCGCGGGCTAAAAAACCGCACAAGACATGATCATTGGCATTAGCCGAGACACTTCGTATCGTATAACTGGGGTCAATATATTTCAGGGTAATTTCAATATTCTGTTTTTGGAAATAGTCGACAGTGGCCTTTTTTAGAAACAGGCCAATGTTCTGCAGGCGGATATTTCCAGAGGCGTCGCGCTCCTCACGTTTGTCTTCAAAGAACTTCTGGCCTGCCCCCTCGGCCACGAGAATCACGGCATGACTTCTGAGGATCAATCGCTCTTTTAAGGCTTCAAGGAGTCCTTTGGGACCTTCCAGGTCAAAGTCCCACTCTGGGATGAGGCAAAAATTTACATCGGGCATGGCCAGAGTCGCCGCTGCTGCAATAAATCCTGAATGACGGCCCATAAGCTTGACCAGCCCTATACCGTTTGAGGCACTGATAGCTTCATTGTGGGCGGAGCAGATGACATCAACCGCCACGTCCACAGCCGTGTCAAAGCCAAAAGAACGGTCTGTCAGATATATATCATTGTCAATAGTCTTTGGTATGCCTATGACTCCGATCTTTAATCGCCTCTTGACAATTTCGTCGGCGATCTTGGTGGATGCGGCCATTGTGCCGTCTCCCCCAATGGTAAAAAGGAGACCTACATTCATCCGCTCCAAGGCATCCACAATGCTTTCAATATCCTGAGGCCCCCTCGATGTGCCTAAAACTGTGCCACCTCTCTCGTGGATGTGGGCCACAGATCCAACAGTAAGTTCTAAGAGCTCGTGACCATATGAAGATATGAATCCCTCAAGTCCGTACCGGATCCCATAAATATTGCGCACGCCATAGCTATGATGGAGCGCCAGCACAATGCCACGAATAATGTCATTTGTCCCCGGACAGAGCCCGCCGCAACTCACCACGGCACATCGAAGTTTGCTCGGATCAAAATAGATCTTACGTCGAGGCCCCACATGTTCAAAGGATAAAAGCTTCTTACCATTCTTAGCGGCTTTCATCACATCATTTTCAAAGATGTTTACCAATATACGCTCTTTGTCTGATACGCAGCGCCTGACCTCTCCCTTCTCTGCCTGCGCCTTTATGGGAGAAGAAATCTTGGCCGGGCCAAGGGTCATGATGGAAGTGTCAATGTCTTCTCTGTTCATCTTGTGCGACCTCCGGTATTTGTGATTCGCAATTCCTCAATTTCATATCAGGTCATATTTCCTGCAAATTGCCTCAACCGCCTGATTCTGACTGCTGTCGGTACGTCGGGTACCGGAGGCAGTATGGGCATTTGGAAGTACCCCCGCAACATGGAGCATGCGTTTTAGGACAGCAGGAGGGTTTTTTATGTAAAGGTCGTAAAATTCCCGGACCATGACACCGGTTTCCCATATTTGGCTCACGTGGTCGGCATACTGCCGCTGAACATCGTACCTGTTGAGGCAAGACCATGTAATTTCATGCCAGGCTTGGGGTAACAGGTTCGCCCCGCCAGCAACCACACCATCTGAGCTTGGCTGTTTCATAAAGGCTGACTCATCTCCGTCGTAGAACATGAAGCCCCGACGGTGCCGAATCGCTCTATGGTAGTTTGTAGACCGTTTTAGCGATCCGCCAAAGATCAAACCTTGTATGCAGTCGATTCCAGAAAGTTTTTTTAGGACACTGGTTCGAATATTCTTGTGCTTGATACGCTCCTTGCGCCTTTGGATCAGACCGGGATGGTTGCCCAATATGATGGGAATTGCTGTATCGCGAGCCATGGCCTCATAGAATTGGGGAAGCCCCCGGTTGCTGTGGTAATGGATAGGGTAATCTACCCAGAAGACATATCCCGGATAACCAGACCGCTCAATCAGGGACTCGAGCTTGGCCAGCAGCCCTAGTGTTGCCTCAGACGTATCTGACGTAATCGTAATCAGCACGGGCCACTTTCCCTGGACAATCTCGAGGGTAGCACTTGCCATGTCTATCCTTGTGTCGGGGCTCAGCGCTAGGCTTTCACCCCAGAAAACGTCACCAAGGAGCAAGGCATCTGCCCCAAGTCCCGCTTGGCTGATAAGCCGCTCAAGGGTGGCCACATCCAGCACGTCTTCCGTTTTCAACGGAGTAACCAGGGGGCAAATCAAGCCCCTTGGGAGTTTGTTCGTATCAGACGCCATTGAACCTGAAGGCACCCTTTCCAAGGATATCATGAAGGTGTAAAATACCGCGAACCTTTCGGACCGGATTCACTATGGGCAAAACTGTGACCTGGTGTTTTTCCATAATGCTCAGAGCCTGTGAGGCGAGGCTGTTAGGGCCGAGAGTTTTGGGGTCCCTTGTCATCACCTCTTCCACAGGCCGGTCATAGATGAGCTCCTGTGCCATGAGGCATCGTCGAATGTCCCCATCGGTTACAATCCCGACAAGGAAGTTGTCTCTTTCGACAACCAGTGAGGCACCGATCTGCATGCGATTGATCTCCTGGATCGCATGGCGCATTGTCTTCCCTATAGAAACCACAGGGACCTTCTTGCCTGTAAGCATGATTTCCTGCACCTTAACCGAAAGATGCTGCCCCAGGCTTCCACCAGGATGAAATTTCTTAAAGTCTCTCGATTTAAACTTTCGTCTGCGGATAAGCGTAACTGCCAGTGCATCACCCACAGCCAAAAGGGCCGTGGTGCTGGCCGTTGGTGCAAGCCCTAGGGGGCAGGCTTCTCGCTCAACACCCACGTCGATCGCAATATTGCTCTGTCTGCCTAAGGTAGAATCCACCTGGCCGGTAAAGGCAATCAATAGGCACCCAATTTTCTTGATACTGGGTATCAGCATGTTCAGCTCATCCGTCTCTCCACTGCTGGAAAGTGCAATCACCACATCGTCTGCACTTACCATCCCAAGGTCGCCGTGCATAGCTTCCACAGGATGAAGGAAAAGTGAGGGAGTTCCGGTACTATTCAGGGTTGCCACGATCTTGCGTGCCACAATTCCGGATTTTCCGATACCCGTGATAATGACCCGTCCCTTGCAGGCGTAGATCAAATCAACCATCTTGACAAAGTTGTTGTCCAGGCGGTCCACAATACCCAGAATACCTTCGGCCTCTATCTGAAGAACCTCCTTGGCTATCTTCAGTACCATGTTTAGGCTATTTCCCTCCATTCCTCTACAGTCCTTTCTTTCCTAATTAGTGCCCGTCCACGAATCGTAAAAACTCAATGGGCACAAGCGTAAGTTTCCAATTCAGAAATGAGCAATTTTCCGCAAGGTCAAGGAAAGCAAGGGGTTGTGCGGTGGCGT
>JAIWEZ010000148.1:0-6120 GCA_048631945.1 Gammaproteobacteria bacterium
CTCGCCTGTGGCGAGTTGGACGTTCGATGTTCGATGTTCATTTTTTTCAGTAAACCTTCCACAGTCCATCCTGTGCAAAAATAACTTAGCGCTTATGGGAGTAATGGGGTGTCTGAGTGATGGGTCTAATGTGGGTTGCGTCTTGCGCCTTGAAAGTTGAAGGAAATCGTAACTCGACAGTCTCGACAGTATAGTATATCAATTTTTTCTTTTGAGCGGTCTAGGCGCCTTATACAAAATCGCGCAGCAATCTTATAGAAACCTTTACAGCAGCGATGGCCGCCGCTTGGGACGTCGAGCCACAAATCCAACAATGAGCCCTACAAAAAGGACAGCAGCTCCGCCCAGAAACCATTGAAGAGTTTGGCTATCTTGAAGGGCTTTCAGTTTCTCTTCAAGTTCTGCCTGCCGCTTGGTTTTTGTTGCCAGATCCTTGGAGGCCTTATCATGGGAAGCCTTCAAAGACAGGTATTCTGAAGATCCCTTTTTAAGGGCTTCATAAGACTTTTTCGAAGCCTTCGCATTCTGTGTCTGATTGGACAGGGCTTTCTGCAAGTCGTTTCGGCCTCTCTTGAGACGAACATTTTCCTCGGACAGTGTATTAGCCCGCTGTTTTAAGGCTTCGTTTTCACTCTTAAGTCTGGCGTTAACCTCCTTGGCGGGCGGCCCCGGGGTCAAATAGCGGGTCAACAGCCACCCCTCTTTCTCATTAGGAAGCCGCACCTTGGACCAGCCATCTTCTGATTCTTCCAGCACCTCAACCCGAGTACCGGACCTGGGCATAGCAATAATTCTGCGGTCCGTCCCCGCATCGCTTCGAAGCATCACTCGCATGTCATCCGTGATATACATGGCTTCTGAATGTACAGGAAGTACTATTAGAAAAAAACTGAGAAAGAAAAAAAGACCTCGTTTCATAGTTTCAATAATTCCCTTTATAGAATTTAGTGTTGCAAAATTGGTCAAGATCCGTATAATGCCATTTATTAAATTATTGTGCTCTTGTCAATAATTTCTTAGAAATCAATCGAATAGCATGATATATATAGACGTTCCGTGATTGAATGTTATGATTGTCTACGACTTACAATGTGCCAACGGCCACACTTTCGAAGGATGGTTTGAAGACCGAAATGCCTACGAGCACCAGGGCAGGAAAAAACTGATAGCCTGCCCCATATGCAGTGACACCTCGGTTGTAACGGTTCCTTCAACATTTTCCATCAAGGCAGGTACAACATCCTCAGAAAAGAAGGACGACAGGGCTGCAGACCGGGCGTCGGTCGAAAAGACCCTAGAGTTCTTGGAAAATAATTTTGAAGATGTGGGAACAAATTTCGCCCCGGAGGCCTTAAAGATGCACTATGATGTCACTGAGAAACGCAATATCAGGGGAACCAGTACCGAGGCCGAAGAGGAGACGCTTAAAAACGAAGGAATTAAGTTCTTCAAACTGCCCATCCCACGACTCGATTCATAGGCCCACCTCAAGGCTGACACGCCTTACACCGCCGACCTTGGTGAAGGTGAGTAAAATCGCCCTTTTTCAGACACGTAAAGTGTAACAAGATACGGAGTTCAAATGGATGCATCAGCACAAAAAACAGGCATTGAGGAGTATCTTATAGGCATCCTCGAACGCTCTAAAAGGTTGTCGTATTATGCCCGGTCAAGAGGATGGGCCTTTATCATGACCTGGGCACACAGGATTGCCGGGCTCATACTGGTCCTCTACATGCTTTTTCACATTTTCACCCTTTCCGCCCTTTACGATCCTGCTGCGTTTGCCTCAAAGATGAAATTTGTTAACCATTTTGTCTTCAGTTTTCTTGAATGGGCGTTGTCTGTTCCGGTTATATTCCATGCTTTGAACGGGGCCAGGTTGATCCTTTACGAAGCCTTTGGAACAAGGAAAGATGCGATCATAATTCGCTGGGTGTTTATGCTAAGCGGTATTTATACCCTGACATTAGCCCTGTTCATGGTAATGGGTAATCAAGAGGTATCTGCCGGCTTCTTCTGGCTCATTGTGGCCATAATAAGCGCTATTTCAAGCACCATTGTGTATAAAAGGCTCTGGCACACACAAAACGGCATGTTATGGAAACTTCAAAGGTTGTCAGGGGCCTTCCTTCTTCCTTTGGTTTCAGGCCACATGTTTTTTATGCACTTAAATTATAAGGCGGGCCACGATGTTGATACCATACTGGCAAGGATCTCTTCTCCCGGCATAAAGGCATTGGACGTTGCCTTTGTCATATTAGTCTTTTTCCACGCCGGCTTCGGACTTAACACTATTGTCGGCGATTATGTGGAAAACAAACGCATAAGGTCTTGGCTTGCAGTCTTGATCAGTTTTATCTTGTGTGTCTTTGCTTATGCAGGAGCCAAGATTGTTCTGAGTATATAGTAGTTGACCGAAAACCCTGTTTTTTCGGTCAAAAACTCGAAATTCGAAATTCGAAATTCGAAACCCTGGCCCAGACCGGGTTTTTCTCTCTGTGGCATGGTCCATCTTGTGTCGCGCCAGGGCGGGCAATTACCAAAACAGAAATGTTCCAATGACAAAAACATCGGATTTTCAACGGGTTATTTTTTGTCATTTTGTCATTTGGTATTAGGATTTGTTTCGGATTTCGGATTTCGATATTCGGATTTTGCCTGAACATGGTTTTTCGTTCAGGCACTATATGAGGATACAAGGATGGGAAAGAAACTCCAAATCGATTCCGTATTGAGGTCGGATGTGTTGGTAATCGGCGCAGGTGGAGCTGGCCTCAGATGCGCCGCAGAAATATGCGAGCGGCGTCCAGGCACAAGCATTGTCGCTGTGACCAAGGTGTTTAGCCCTCAAAAGTCCCATACCTCTACAGCCCAGGGTGGCATGGCTGCAGTCGACCCGAACGATCCTGTAGACAAGATCATATATCATATGTTCGACACCTGGAAGGGCTCGGATTGCTCCTCTGATCAGAATATCATTAAAAAGGTCTGTGAGTCGGCCTGGGAGCAAATCCTTTGGCTGGAAAGACACGGCATGCATTTTAGCCGTACCGAAGAAGGCCGCATTGCCAAGAGACCTTTTGGCGGCCATATGCTAAATTTTGGCGAGGTCAAGGCATTTCGTTCCTGCTATGAGGCAGACCGTACCGGCAAAGGGATCATGGATACTGTGTGGGCTGAATCCTTGAAGCACGGGGTCTCGTTCCTTAATCAAAGTGTGGCTACGGAGCTACTCTTCAGAAATGGTCGCTGCATAGGGGCGATTGTATTTATGGAACAGAAAGGAAAGTTCGTAGCTATCCTGGCCAAGGCCACAGTCATGGCTACGGGTGGAAAGACCCGTATGTATCAAGTGAGCAGCAACTGCCGCCAGAACACAGGGGACGGCCTGGCCCTCATACTACAGGCCGGTCTCCCGGTAATGGATGTAGAAGCCGTTCAGTTCCATCCGACCGGCATTGTAGGCCCGGGAATCCTCGCCAGCGAGGCGCTGCGTGGTGAAGGCGCGATCCTTCGGAACAAGGATGGCGAACCCTTTATGGAAAGATACGCTCCAACGGCTAAAGACCTTGCTCCCCGGGACCTTGTCTCCCGGTGTATCACGATCGAAATCCGTGAAGGGAGGGGGTGCATTCACCCCGATCACAAGCTACCCCATGTCTGGCTGGACCTAAGGCATATCCCTGAGCATGTTCATAAAACCAGGATCCAGGAAGTTTGCGGGTTTTTCTGCAAATTTGTGGGAGTTCAGCCCCAATTTGAGCTATGTCCTGTCACCCCGACGGCCCACTACCAGATGGGCGGTGCGCCGACCAACGAATTGGGGGAGGTCCAAAAGGACGATAGGCAATGCGTACCCGGCTTATATGCTTGCGGGGAGTTTGCCACGGCCAGCCTGCACGGTCACAATCGCCTTGGTACAAACTCCCTGCTTGAGTTGATCACGATGGGCAAGGTCGTTGGAGAAAGGGTGGCAGCCTTTCTTGATGACGCGGAAGATCCGGGCGATGTCCCTCAAGAGGGAGGACAGCACGTTTTTGGTCAGTTCTCTCGTTATCTTGAATCCCAGGGCGACGAGCATTATGCTGAGATTCGCGATGGACTTCGCTTGCTCATGACTGAAAAAGTCGGCGTATTCCGAAACGAGAAGGGCCTTACGGAGGCTATCGAACGACTCAAGGAACTCAAGGAGAGGGCTTCACACATAAAACTGTACAGCAAGTCGTTGGCCATGAACCAGGAACTCCTTCAGTTGTGGGAACTGGACCATCTCTTGGACGTCTCAATCGTGATTGCCGACTGTGCCCTGGCAAGAAGAGAGTCCAGGGGAGGGCATTCTCGTGAAGACTATCCAAAGAGGAGTTCCAAGTTTCAATATCATACCCTGGCTTACATGACGGAGTACGGCAAGGTGACCCTCGGCAGGCGGCCCGTTGACATGAGTATCTTTGAGGCCAGGGGAGAACACTACGAGAAGTTCGGCATCATTGAAAGAAAATACTGATAGTAAAAGATTATAACCGCAGACACACGCAGACGGGCGCAGACTCTTTTGTCCGGTCGACCTGACCGGACAAAAACCCCGTTCGCTATCGCAAAAAAAGCCTTACCTGAGATATAAGGAAAAATGTCTTAAACTTGCCCGAAGGGCACGACATCAATTGTGGCGACAGGTCGTCGCCACAACAGTCTGTGTAAGTCTGCGGCAAAACATATGTACTTGAAACGTTTGAAGAAGGAAAGGTCTCCATTTAAGAGAGAGTGTATGTCACAAGAATATAACCTCACGTTGAAAATCAGCCGTTATGATCCTGATACCGGACGATCATGGGTACAGGGTTACCGACTCAAAGCGGGCCGGATCTTGCGCTTTGTCGACCTGTTTCGAAAGATCAATGACGAGCAGGACCCAACCCTGGCGTGGAGTTCCTCGTGCGAGCACGGCCAGTGCGGCACATGCGGCATGAAGATCAACGGTAGACCGGTTTTGACGTGTGAACTCCTGGTAGAAAACGCTGTAAAGCTCTTCAAGACACAGTCCTTTACCGTCGAGCCCTTAACAGTAGCCCCAGTGATTCGCGATCTCGTTATAGACATGGAAAAGGCGTACGAGAAAGTCCATTTTGTAAAACCATACATCATTCAAGCCGCCTCCAAGCCCCCGGATGAGGAGGACGAATACCGGATTTCTCCGCGTGTGTTGGAAAGCTACGTTGAGGCAACCCGGTGCATTAATTGCTTTTGTTGTGCAACTGCGTGTGTTACCCAAAAGAACTACCTTGGACCGAATGCCATGCTTGCCAATATTGTTCGTCTCATGGACCCACGGGAGATGGCCAACCAAGAGAGGATGGATATCTTATACAGCGAGCAGGGAACCCCTCGGTGCCGTACAGCGCAGGCCTGTAGCTTCGTCTGCCCCAAAGAAATCGACATTGCCCATTTTATCGCCCTGGCCAAGGAAGGAAACTTTAGGTAGTGCCCATCCATCAACTCCCCCTCCCTTGACCTTGCAAAAAATTTCTCATTCTCGGACGGCCTCCTAGTACAAAATCAAACTTGTCTAACCAGTTCAACATCCGAAGCCCCTGGTTTTCCCAATAGACAATCGGCAATCAAAAATCCACCCTAGTCTCAACCCCTTCTTCGTCAGGTCTCAGATTGGAACGCTTACAGCTATGAGCCATGAGCTGCGACTGAAAGGAGCCGTCTCAATCCCTTCTTCATCAGGTCTCAGATTGGAACCAAATTTGTTATGTGCCTGAGGCTATTGGATCGGCGAAATCCGAAACTTCACTGATACCGTTATCAATATATCAATACCCGTCCCTAATCATTACCCAACGACGAACTCACCGGAAGGAAAAAGCGGTAGCTTTTTCCGGTCCGAGTGAAGTGACATGTTCTATGTCACTATCATTTTGGTTTCTTAAGTTGAGGGATCTCATCTGGATCGACTAAGAGTTCAATTGATCTGGCAACACCCGGTTGGCGGCATATAAGTCCTTTCTCATCGAGCTTTAGAATCATCTGATGGACTGTGGGAGGCGTTGTCTCGAAGAAATCCAGAAGATCAGCCTCAGCAGGTGGTTTCCTAAACATGATGCTGTAGTTATA
>JAIWEZ010000149.1:0-6086 GCA_048631945.1 Gammaproteobacteria bacterium
CAGGAATTCATCAAAAGCTTAATCAATCAAATTCATAAACTGGATGCAATTGTATCCAGGTGTTCTTGTCAAAGAATGGCTTATTGGCTTCGACAAAGAATAAGCTTCGATGAGGAATACATCCCGGGGTTGCAGGACGATTCTTTGGTTGTGAGGTTGTCTGAACGAAAAGGTAGGGCTCGTCTTGTGACGGAGTGTTGAGTTGTATCAGTAGCTTTCTTCCCTTGTCGCCATTTGGGAACTGGAAGTCCGTATGGAGATATACAGAGCCTCTCAAGCTTCAACTGCCCCAAATATCCTATACATTTCATCTATATCTTGCTTTTTCTCAAGGGCGTCCGCATAGGACAGGCTATCATCCATGCCGTCTATAGCAAGCATGTAGTCTATTTTTGCGAGCATGCCTTTTTCTCTTTTCGTTCTATCCCACGGTTCGTTCTTTAAGTGCGACGTCTCTTTCATCTGATCAGCGTCCGCTTCTTTGAACACAAAGGCCACCTGTTCAAGCATTTTGGTTTCTCTCGCCGTAAAGTGTTTACCGTCGAATCTCTTCTTAGGCACTATTTTTTGAAAACGGTCAATCGGTTGGATAGCTATGGCCTCTTTTAGATCCTTACCCATGTCGCCAGAAATCTCGTCAAATAGCGTCTTAGGAACTGGCCCCATATCCCAGGCATAATAGTCTAGCCCAGTGACAGATTTTCCGGTTTGCTTGAAGTGCATGAAGTCCAGAAAAAAGAGAAGTTTCATTAACTTTGTTTTTCCGCACTTCTTAGTATTCCTGGCAAAGTATATTATTGCGTTTATTAGTTTTTCTCTGTGGTGAGTGATGATCATAGTTTTTTCCCTTAATGTCGGCGGTGACAAAGGTTGTACGGCTAATGATAATGCAAGTATTAAAAGAATGCAATAAGCCTGCCAGGGTTTTTGTGAAACCAAATTCGGGATGTTGGTGTTCGGAATATACGCATTGAGGTTGATCTCTCAATATGAATTACAAACATGGACCCGTCAAGCGAAAACAGAGGCAGGAAGCGTATTTGAAAAGCCAAATGGTTGCAAAAAAGGTTATAATCCAGGACTTACAAGAAAAAAGGGCTAACCAATGCCTTGGCTAACCCTTTATTCATATTGGAAAATCCTTGGTGCCGAAGCCCAGAATCGAACTGGGGACACGCGGATTTTCAGTCCGCTGCTCTACCGACTGAGCTACCTCGGCAGTGAATGGACAAGTATTAGAACCCCTATCGCTTGTCAAGGATTTTTTGAGGGCTCCCCACGTCTCCAAAGGCGTGTTGAAGTATTGTACAGGCTGCAACAGCCGCAGTGTCCGCCTTCAGGATTCTTGGGCCAAGGGAAATACAAACAAAACCACACTTGATTGCCAGTTTGACCTCCTCTGGCGTGAAGCCGCCTTCCGGGCCTATAAAAGCCAACACCTTACGCACATCTCTTGCATCCATAGGATAAGGCCTCGATTTGAGCCCTTGGCTGCCGTGATGGAAGATGATTTTTAAATCGTAGGATTGGGACGTGCCGACCAACTCTTCAAAAGATGTTGGAAGCCCAAGGCGGGGAATTTGAGATCGGCCGCACTGTTTCAGGGACTCTCGTGCGATAGATTGCCAGCGTTTCTTCTTTTCAGTCCAGCGTTGCGGTTCAAGTCTTGGCACGCTCCGTTCGGCCTTAACAGGGATCAAGGCATATATTCCGAGTTCCGTTAGCTGGCGCACAATATGATCCATTTTTCGGGCTTTTAGAAGCGCTTGTGCGATGGTGATTTGTACGGGAGATTCTAAGGTTGAAGGAAACCGTTCCAGGACGGACAGGGTTATTGCCTTGGGTGTGCTGGCCATTATTCGTGCCCGATATTCGAAGCCCTTGCCGTCGAATAGAAAAATTTCGTCAACAGGCTTTAGACGCAGCACCGTTCGAATATGCTTTACATCGGGGCCTGTCAGGGTCGGCCTGTCAGATAGGATCTTTTCCCTGTCGAGGAAAAAACGTCTCATCGTGTGTCATCCAGCCTAAATTTTGTGAAGCCTCATAAAAGAAGGTAGGAACTACTTAAATAAAAGGGGTAGTTTTGTAAATTCCTTTTTTTGTTATGGAGTGGTTTCTAGGCTAGTGTGGATGCGACCTTACAAAGATGTTGACATATTGCAATAGGTCGTGATAATTCTTAACAAAATCAGGAATTCGGCACTATCTTTGCTTGCTGTGTAACTCGATGTTAAAATGAAATCCCGTACCACTCACAGCAAACCTTCAATAGGAGTTTCTTTATGAACACTGACGACAATGTTACAAATAATCGTACCTCTGCCGTCGATGCCTCCAGTGGGAAAGCCCCGGAGATGGATGAAATCATTGATCTTGTTGATGAGGTCCTTCTAGATGATGACACCAGTCAGCTGGAAGAGGTTCCCGAGATTGAGGCCGAGACAGAAGAAGGTCTGATTGAGCTGACGGACGTAGTTGAGGAAAGCTCTTCTGAGCCACAAATTGGTGACACGGCGCTTGACGTGGGAGCAGATGAGATCTTCGATCTGGAGATGGAAGAGATTCCCGAAGAGGAAGAACCTATTGAACTCAC
Source organism: Gammaproteobacteria bacterium (assembly GCA_048631945.1). Classification (GTDB taxonomy): domain Bacteria; phylum Desulfobacterota; class Desulfobacteria; order Desulfobacterales. The sequence continues at coordinate 2,597 of JAIWEZ010000149.1, forward strand.
AGACGAAGTAGTTCCAGGGGTTGATTTATCAAAAGATGAAGAACCTATTGAGCTGGTAGACGAAGTAGCCCCTGAGGTCGATTCAGCACAAGATGATGATTTGGTTATTGAACTGTTCGATACGGCTGAGGAGCCGGCGGCTGATTCTGAGGAGACCGAATCGTCGGAACTCTTGGAAGCCGAGATGAGCATACCCGAAACCGAAGATGATAGCTTGGAAGATATTTTCAGTATTGAGACGTCTGATGAAGGCCCTGAGACACCTGTGGAGCAAGCGCCTGAAGATGAAGACTTTAATTTGTTTGATGCGGACGAGCAACCGCCGGTTGATATAGTCGAGACAGGGATTGAAGCTGTCGAACGGTCTGAAGTTGGATTGGAGAAAGGTGCCCCGGAACCGGTGGCCGGTGCATTGGAACAGGCGGTACTTGAAAGGCTTTCCGATGACAAGTTGGAGGAGATCGTCACAAGTATTTTAAAACCAGCCATTGAGGAAAAGGTTGAGCGCATACTCCTTGAAGCCGCCGAAGCAGCTATTGCCAGGGAAATAGAGAGGCTCAAACAAGCCCTTTGAGAATCGAACGGGGCGAGTCCAAATTCGTTGAACAACATTGGGGGTTAAGGAATTAATCCCCTTTTCAATTTTGGGAAAAGTTAAATGATTTCACACTTACTCAAGAAGGGCTATGAACCTAAGGAAGTGGAAAGACGTTGGTACGCATACTGGGAAAAGGAAGGCCTTTTTGCAGCCGAGGACGTGAGTGACAAAAAACCCTTCTCGATTGTTATCCCTCCGCCCAATGTGACCGGCGTGCTTCACATGGGCCACGCCCATAACAACACCATACAGGATATACTCTGTCGTTACCGTCGCCTACAGGGCTACAATGTGTTGTGGATGCCTGGTACTGACCATGCAGGGATTGCTACCCAGAATGTGGTGGAAAAAGAACTCGCCAAACAAGGGAAAAACCGGCACAGCCTGGGGCGTGAAGAATTTGTCAAACGGGTCTGGAAGTGGCGCGAGGAATACGGCGGCCTGATCATCAAACAGTTAAGGCGTCTGGGGGCTTCATGCGATTGGGATCGGGAGCGCTTTACCATGGACGAGGGTCTCTCCAAAGCCGTGAGGACCGTATTTGTCAAGCTCTATGAACAAGGCTTGATATATCGTGGTAACTACATAATAAACTGGTGTCCTCGTTGTCGCACAGCCCTGTCGGACTTAGAGGTGGAGCATGAGGACCACAACGGACATCTGTATCACATCAGGTACCCGTTTGAAAAAGGAAATGGTTGTATTGTCTTAGCCACTACACGTCCTGAGACCATGCTGGGGGACACTGCCGTAGCGGTTAATCCAAACGATAAGCGGTATCGTGGACTAGATGGGAAAACGGTTATACTGCCTCTGATGAACCGAAGAATTCCCATTATTTTTGACGAATATGTGGATATGAAATTTGGGACCGGTGCACTGAAGATCACGCCTGCCCATGATCCCAATGACTTTGAAATTGGCCTTCGACATGACCTTGAGGCCATCAAGGTGATTGGCGAAGACGGGCGCATGAATGAACGGGCAGGCCGTTTCCAGGAACAGGATCGGTTTGAATGTAGGGAGGGAGTCATTGACGCCCTCAGGGAGGAAGGCCTTCTGGAAAAGGTGGAGCCCTACCAGCACAGTGTGGGACATTGCTATCGGTGCCGAACAACCATAGAGCCGTATCTTTCCAAACAGTGGTTTGTTAAGGTAAAGCCCCTGGCAGAAAAGGCATTTGTTGCAGTCGAAACAGGTGCTACGCGGATCATACCATATACCTGGACCAAGACATATTTTGAGTGGATAAACAATATCAGGGACTGGTGCATTTCCCGGCAAATATGGTGGGGGCACCGTATCCCTGCCTGGACGTGTAATAACTGCGATGAGCTGATTGTAGCCATGGACCGTCCCACAGTGTGCCCTGCCTGTGAGGGTAGCACCCTTGTTCAGGAAACCGACGTTTTGGACACCTGGTTCAGCTCAGCGCTCTGGCCCTTTTCCACCATGGGGTGGCCGGATGACACTAAAGCCCTGACAACGTTTTACCCAACATCCGTCCTTGTCACCGGCTTTGACATCCTATTTTTCTGGGTAGCCAGGATGATGATGATGGGACTCCACTTCATGAAGGAGGTCCCTTTCAGGGATGTCTATATCCATGCCTTGGTCCGGGATGCTGAGGGCAAAAAAATGAGCAAGTCAACAGGGAATGTTATCGATCCCCTGTATGTAATTGACAAGTTTGGCGCAGATGCCTTCAGGTTTACCTTAGCCGCCCTTGCAGCTCAGGGACGTGACATAAAACTCTCGGAAGATCGCATAGAAGGCTACCGCCACTTCATCAACAAGCTCTGGAATGCGGCTCGATTTTCTCTGATGCACTTGTCGGACTTCGAGCCTGATGAGTCTGCGCCGGATGCCCGAGAGCTTTCACTGGCGGACAGGTGGATTCTAAGCCGGCTCAACGGAGTAGTCGAAACTGTGACAAAGAAGCTTGACGAGTACAAATTCAACGACGCTGCAAATGCCCTTTACCAGTTTGTGTGGCATGAATTCTGTGATTGGCACCTTGAAATAATCAAGCCTGTCCTCTACGGGGCTGTTGCTTCGGCTGATGGGACAACAAAGACTGGTTCTTCCCGGTATATGGCGACCCGATTTATCCTTTGGTCGACCCTTAACGAAATCCTGCGTTTGCTCCACCCCTTTATTCCATTTGTTACCGAAGAGATCTGGGGTGAGCTACCGGGCACCGAAGGCTCCATCATGAAGGCGGAATTCCCAACCACCTCCAATGCGCGCAACAATCCTGAGGCTGAAGAGGCGATGAAGGTGCTAATAGGAGTAGTAAGCGGGATACGCAATGTCAGGGGTGAAATGAACGTGCCGCCTTCCTTATTTGTAGAAGCCACGGTTCACAGCCCGGACAAAGAGACCCGTGAGTTGCTTGAGCGACACCGAGACATGATTGTCAAGCTGTGCAAGTTGAACAGCCTGCAGGTGACACCACCAGGCCAGCGGCCGGCTTCATCTGCTACATCGGTTTTTGGCAATTGCACGATATTTGTCTTATTAAAGGGCGTTATAGATTTCGAACTTGAGCAAGGGCGCCTGAACAAGGAAATTGCCAAAATTGCCAGGGAGCTCGATGGGATCACCAAGAAACTGAACAACGAAAATTTTTTGCTGAAGGCTCCACAAGAGGTGGTTCAAAAGGTGCGTCAAAAAGGGGAGCGGCTTGAGGAAAAGAGAAACAAATTGCAGGAACATTTAGGGAGGGTCAGTGAGCTGGCCCGTAATTCGTGAATCTGTGGTAAAGTGAGCTAAATCTAAAGTGATCGGTTCCAGGTTCAGGGTTCAGGGTTCAAGGTTCAAAGGTTATAGTCTACTGATATTCTTAACTTTAACATTCGTCCCAATTGATGCGTCATCCTTTTGTTAACA
>JAIWEZ010000150.1:0-6068 GCA_048631945.1 Gammaproteobacteria bacterium
TGGGACTTTAAAGCTTGTTGCCCGCTACACACGGACTGAAGTATATTAAAGGATATTCTCTTATGGCTGATCATGACCGTTCAACGATTTTGGAGATACAAAATTTAACCAAGCGGTTTGGCAGAATGACCGCGGTGGATAATGTCTCGTTCTCCCTTGAGAACGGCAAGCTGATGACCTTCGTGGGGCCAAGCGGCTGCGGCAAGACCACTCTGTTGCGAATGATCAGTGGTTTGACCGAACCGACAGAAGGCAAGATTATTCTCGATGGAGAAGATATAACTTTTTTGCGCGCCAATGCCAGGGATACCGCCATGGTATTTCAGAACTACGCCCTCTTTCCCCACATGACGGTTTCTCAGAACATTGGTTTCGGTCTTCAAATCCGAAAAAAACCGAAAGATGAGGTTAAAAGGGAGGTTGAACGCCTTCTCGAGCTTGTGCAGCTTCAAGGCCTTGGTGACAGAAAAACCCAACAGCTCTCAGGTGGCCAGCAGCAGCGGGTTGCGCTGGCCAGATCCCTGAGTCTTCATCCCAAAATCCTCCTGCTGGACGAACCGCTTTCCAACCTTGATGCCAATCTTCGGGTGATGATGCGTGAAGAGATTCGCAAACTCCAGGAGCAACTGCATCTGTCCATCATCTTTGTCACTCACGACCAGGAAGAAGCCATGTCCATCTCCGATATTCTGGTGGTCATGGATAACGGCATCGTCAAACAGATAGGATCACCCACGGAAATCTACGAGCGGCCGATCGACGAGTTCGTGGCCAATTTTGTCGGCTACATCAATTTCTTTGCCGGGACGGTTTACAGACTTTCGGGGGATGAGATGATCTTCAGAACCGAACATGGCGATCTGACCATCCAACAGCCTCCGATGCAGGTATCGCCGGGTGACCGGCTAAAGGCAGTGATCAGGCCGGAATCCATCGGCATTGCCAGACCGGGTCACCAAGCGGATGCCGGAAAAAATGTCATTGAAGGATGCGTGGTCAGCAATATGTACATCGGTGCGATCATTCGGTACACGATTGCCGTGGGAGATCAGATGGTTTATGTGGACGAAGCCGACCCCCAGTACAGCGGCATTCTGCAAAAGGGGGACAAAGCTCAGCTGATTTTAAAGGACGCCCTTCACCTGCTAAAGGGCTGATCATAAACGATTGGCCGCTTTTTGCTCCCTTACTTCCACTCTACCGACCCGATCCGAGCGGCCCGGCACTTCCCCACGGTGGTTTGCAAGAGAGATACGGCTATCGGATTTGGGCCCATATGTCCGCATACAGAGGAACTCATTGTGTGAAAAGGAGGGATATCTTTATAGAATAGTTATGTTAAGATAAGTTGTTTTAGAATCAAAGCCCCAAACTCCTACCGCTCTTATTTCAAAAATACGGTGTAAAAACCATGGGTTGGAAAAAAATACTTATTGCAGCCGCCTTGATTGTCGTCGTTTTGTTCGTGGCGATCTATGCCTTCCTGTCCCTTTACGATTTTAACAAATTCAAGCCTATGCTTGCTCAGGCAGTCAAGGAGGCCACCGGTCGAGAGCTGACCTTGGATGGTGATATCACCATTGAATTAGGTTTAACGCCGACGATTTTGGTTGAGGACGTTAGCTTTCAAAACGCGTCATGGGGGTCTCGCCCGGATTTGGCCAAAGTCAAACGCATGGAAATACAGGTGGCGCTTTTACCGCTGATACGAGGAGATTTCGAATTCGTGCGGCTGGTCATGGAAGAGCCCGTTGTTATTATAGAAACCGACAGTTCGGGGACCTCGAACTTTGAGTTTAGAACTTCAGATGAGCAAGAAACCACTCTGCCGATTTTGATCTTTCAGGATGTTCACATCGAAAAAGGCCTGTTGACATATAAAGACGGGCAATCGGGCCATACGTATACCGTGAGGCTTGACCATTTAAAGGCCACTATCCCGGGCCTTGACAAATCAATGAAGCTCGATTTTGAAGGAGCCTTTGATGACATTCCATTCTCACTTAAAGGAACCGTCGGCCCGATCGTTGCGTGGATCGAGTCCGGCCATTCATGGCCGACGGAGTTGACAGTCAGGGTTGGTGGCGCCTCCTTCAATGTCAAGGGGGAAATCCGTGACCCAATCCATTTCAAAGATCTGGCCTTTGCTGTTACCGGTGAGGGGCCATCGATTTCAGATTTCGTCAAGCTGACCGGAGTGTCCGATATGCCGGAATTGGGAGCTTTTAGGCTGGAGGCCAAACTTGCCAACCCTGAAGGAAAACTGGCTTTAGAGGGACTGAATTTCGACGTCGGATCCGAGGAATTGGCCGACATATCACTCAACGGCACCATTAAAGACCTGTTGGCCTTGCAGGGAATCAGTCTGAATTTTGCGGTGCAGGGCAAAGATTCAGCCAAGCTGACACAATTCGGCCTGCCGCCGCCGCCGATCCGTGGCGTCTATAGCGCCTCCGGCCGGATCTTTGATCCGGAGGTAAGCGTTTACGCGGTGAGCGACCTTAGAGTTGCTTTAGGTGAAAACGAAATCACTGGTCGTGTGGACCTAAACCCCACTGCTAAGCCACCGTACTTGACGGCAAAGCTGACTTCGAAAAAATTTGCCCTGGGACCGTTTAATCTGGCGGTCAAGCTTACCGGTCCAACGGATAAGTTAGCCCTCGAGAAAATGGACTTACAGATCGGAACCGAGGATCTCGCCGTAATGAGGCTTAACGGCAGTGTTAAAGACCTGCTAAAGTTAGACGGCGTCAATCTCTATTTCAGGATTCATGGGAAAGATTTGGCAAATCTGAAAAAACTCAGCGGTCGCCCACTGCCGGTCAGGGGAGCCTTCAGCGCCTCCGGCCAGGTAATCGTTCCGGTTCGCAAAGACTTCAAGATTCCTAAATTGAAGATCACTGTCGGGAAAAACCATATCGCTGGTTCCCTGGATTTGGATTTGAGGAGTCAGCGCCCACGGCTAAGCGCTCTATTATCGTCAAGGAAATTTGACCTGGCGAGTCTATTGACGCCAGAGATTGCAAAATTAAACTGGGTAAAGGCCCTGGCGGATCTAAAAACGTTCCGGCTGGCGGTCAAGCTTGCCGGTTTTGCCAAAGAGCTCACTCTGGAGGATGTGGATTTCCGGGCCGGAACCCGGAAACTGACCGAAATTACGCTAAAAGGTTCCATTAAAGACCTGTCGGCGCTACGCGGAATAAATCTTAATGTTGCAGTCCAGGGTGAAAATGTTGCCACCCTGGAAAAATCCATTGGCCGGCCACTGCCTGTTGAAGGTGCATTTGCCCTATCCGGCCAGATCGCCGATCCTGCGGCTAAAATCTACAGAGTAAACGATCTTAAGCTCGTTTTGGGAGAAAATAGCCTTGCAGGACAGTTAGATCTAAATCTAACCGGTCAACAGCCGCAATTGGCGGGAGAGCTATCGACGCAGAAGTTTAACCTGCAACCGCTTTCGATTTCCAATGTGGAAATATTAACTAAGTTAAAAAAATTGGCAGACCTGGGGCCGCTCAAATTAAATTTTACAGTGGTGGGCCCGGCCGATAAACTGGCCGTCGAGCAAGTGGATTTCCACGCAGGCACCGAGCAACTGGCAGAGGTGCGGGTCAAGGGCGCGATCAAGAGCCTGTCAGCCCAGCGGGGACTCGATCTCAATTTCTCAGTCCGGGGCAACGAGATTTCTAAACTTGCCGAACTCACCGGCCAGACCCTGCCCATTCAAGGGGCATATGCCGTCTCCGGCCAGATAACAGATCCTGCAGTCAAAAACTACAAAGTGAGTGATCTTAAACTCATTTTGGGAGATAACGATATCGCAGGCTCGTTGGATATGAATCTGAGCGATGAACGAATAGGGTTAGCTACAGAACTGTCGGCACAGCGATTTAACCTGAAGCCGGTAACCATTCCTGAAATAGAATGGCTGACCCGCATGCCGGACTTGGGGCCGCTCAAACTGGCGATCAAGCTTTCCGGCTCTGGCGATAAATTCGCCATCGAAAACCTGGATTTGAATCTTGGTACCGAGGAACTGTTCGAATTAATGCTCAAGGGGACCATCAAAGATCTGTTGGCCCGGCAGGGAGTTAAACTTGGGTTCTCAGTTAAGGGAAAAAATTTGGCCAATCTGAAGAAAATGGGCGGACCGGCCCTGCCCTTTCAGGGGCCTTTCAATTTCTCCGGCCAGTTTGTAGACCCGGCTCCTAAAATTTATAAAATTACCTCCCTGAAAGTCGTTATAGGGGCTAACGATGGCAGTGGTTCCATTGAGTTGAATTTAGCTAACCAAAGGCCGAAAGTGACGGTCGCTATGTCGTCTCAAAAGATAGACCTACGGCCACTTCTGGTGAAGGCGGAAAAAAAAGACACCACAAAGGGTCCGCCAGCGAAGTCTGACAAAAAAAAGGACAAAGTTTTTTCCAGCAAACCCTGGTCCTTAGACGGACTAAAGCGAGTTGACGCTGACATGAAAATTCGAGGCAAGCAGGTCCTGGTGCCACATCTGGCGCTCGATGACATAACGGCCGACATCTTGCTTAATAATGGGAACCTTACAGTAGAGCCGATAAAATTTATGATTGGCGGCGGTTCAGTAAACGGCCGGTTCAATTTGCATTCGCAAGATAAACCCTCATCACTGAAGATGGAGCTGAAGATCGATCAAATCGACCTCGGCCCAATGCTCGACGAACTGGGATACCAACGAACTCTGGGAGGGACCTTGAATTCTGACATAATGCTTGCCGGCAGCGGAAATTCGTTAGCTGACTTGATGGCAGGTCTCAATGGTAGGATTTATGTAGGAATGAAGGACGGTCAGGTCGCCAGCGAGTATCTTTATGTGCTTCAGGATATCCTGGGCACCGAAGTTTTGCGGCTGATCAATCCATTCAAGAAAAAAGAGACACAAACAAAAGTGAATTGCTCCGTCAACGTTATAGACATCAAAGATGGCCTTGCGGAGTGCAAACTATTGCTCGACACCGATCAAACCAGCATTTTCTGTGTCGGTGACGTCGATCTGAGGACAGAAAACTTGGATTTGAAGGTCAAGCCGGTGCCGAAAAAAGGGTATGGCCTCGACAGCGCGGTCAAGATCGGTTTTAGCTTTAAGGAGTTGTCCAACCCGTTTCGGCTGGGCGGCACTCTGGCGCATCCTTCCCTTGTCCTGGACACTGCCGGGACTGTTTTCACTCTCGGCAAGTTGGCCGGCGCGGTGTTACTGGGTCCCATTGGTATCACGGCCTTTTTTGCAGATGTTTCATTGGGGAAAAAGGATCCTTGCCTTGAAGCACTCAATGCATTTGAAAAAGAGGATGAAGTCAAGAGTGGTGAGGAACCAGAGGAGAAAAAGAAAACAGATAAGGAGCCTGATGACAACAAGACCGGAACAGGCAAAGAAGAGGACAAAAAGTCCACTGGTTTTTTCAGGAAGCTGTTTCACAGAGAAAAATAAACCCTAACGTTGCAGACCTGCACCGAGAGAAAACGCCCCAAAGTGTTCCAGATGTGACTGTGCATAATCCCGCAGCAATGACGATTTTGCGTATGTGCCTGTCATTTCTACAACTTCCACCAGACTTCTGCATTTCAACACAAATCCATTTATCCCTTACGAACAGAATTTATTGAGGAGTTACGCCTGATTCGATCATCGTCATCTCTCGCTGTGCGGGTGTATGCACATGGGTAAGAGAGGAAGCCGAAAAGCAAAACATGGAGGTGATCGTATTATGGAACCAGAACATACATTTTTCTTGGCATAAGAGAAATTCTTCTGTAAAACAACTCTTGAAATAATGGAGGACCAATAATGAAATGTGCTATATGCGGAATCGAAGTAGATTCCATTGATGAAGCCATAGATGAGGGGTGGATCCCCTATATTTTTGAGGGAGACCAGGAAAAAGAAGGGCCGTATTGTGGCTCATGTTCCGAGATACTCATTCAAGTAAATGGAGATGGAGAATATGTGGTAAAGGAAGAATATAGAGGGAAAATCACGTACCAGGAGGGAGATTTTATTGACGAAGAGCCCCAGGAATACCTGTCAACAGGGGTTA
>JAIWEZ010000151.1:0-6056 GCA_048631945.1 Gammaproteobacteria bacterium
TGCTATAAAAGCCCATTCCCCCTCCAGCATCGAGTTCGACCTGTACCAGCGCCCGGCAAGCAGCACATAATAGGTCTGAGTACTGATGTCCATGATGACATCGCTTTCAGTATTGCTCAAGTAAAGCAATTGAGTGCCTTCAATGGGCGTGTATTTGGGATCGCCATCCGTCATAATTAATTCCGCCGACGCCGTTTTTACAATGATTTCGGGGATGGTGGCTTCGCCCGTTTCTACCGTATCCGGCGGAGCCTCTTCAACTTGTGACTGCTCAAACAGTCGTGCTACATCTTTGGATGGTTTTTCGATGTTTTGCCACTCACCCTCAACATCGTTCGACTTGTACCAATTCCCACCGCCAAACAAGTAATACCATCGTCCATCCTTTACGATAAAGAATGGTGTGTTAACCACATATTGGAGCTTGGTGTTCTCAACACCTTTCAGCTTTGGCTCACCGTCAATCGTCACCAGGACAGCCGGATGATCTACGAAGATGATTTCCGGCGAAGAATTGTTGAATTTGGCGGCCATTTCCTTTTCCATATCGACCATTTCCAGGCTGGTCAAAAGTTGATCGAGAGAGATAACGAGATCCCATTTGGGGATTTCCGTTTCGAGCAAGCGCGACAGTTTTTCGATATCCGCCTCTTCACCACTTGGAAATTTCACTGCCGACACTTTGACATCAACCAGTGTTACGACCCGTTCATTAAAATCTGTGACCACTCGAGTAGAAAACCAAATAGCGCCGAAAATCGGGGCGTCCTTGCCTTTTGGTGTTACCGAAACAGCCGCGCGCGCTTCCATTTTATCGCCTTTAAAGGTCTCCGGCTGGGGCTGATAAATAACGATTTTTCCTCCAGCTGTTTCAATTTCACGAGGCCAGTCATGAGCATTGATTTCTTTCTCTTCCTGCGCCATCGTCGAGAGCGGTAAAATGAGGACCATAAGAGCGAGACATAATTTTGAAACCTGCAAAAATCGATTAAAAAACAACATGATTGATTTTCCTTTCCATTAGATTGTTATGAACGCATAAAATCTGTTTATGGTTTTAAGGCTTCGTGGTGTTAAGTCCGACAAACGTGCCGCCGTTCTTCTGACACAACACTCGCATGAGGGTGGCAAAGCGTTTTCCGGTGTCACCGATCCCCCGGGGATCACCCACCAGGACGGGGAAACCAACAGCATGTATACGAACCAGGCGCTCCCCTCCCGGTCCCGCCCTATTTATTCTATCCACCTCACGGATGACAGATTCCGGGTCATGCCCACTGTACTCATCGCCAAAGACATACAGACTGATTTTTTTACTCGGATCATAATAGGTCCTGATGGCCGCTGTAATCCCTTCCACCGGACTGCTGTTGCTGAAGGCACGCCAGGTTCGTAATCCGGAAACAATCGCCTTACGACGCGCCGGGCTATCAGGAATCCACTTACCGCGGTACTGGCTAAACATGTAGTCTCCCATATCGTTCATGATTTGGATACCCTTCACCTTAGGGTACACCTTCAGGGTCTCTCGCAGTTTTTTTTGCACCAGGCCCCATGCGTACCTCTGCATACTGCCGGAGGTATCGATGATAAAGATTATGTATTCACTATCCACAGGAATACCTCCAATGGACCTGTCGATTCTCCGTGGTTGCTTTTTCAGGAGCCGTTTCATCTCTTCTGTCAACTCCTGTAAGGCCCTGGCCAACTTACCCTCGATGATATTCTGTACAGCGGCATTCTTCTTTGATGCAGCAAACTCTCCTTCAATTTTTGACCAGTCTCCTTGAAGACGGGCGATTTTTATTTTTTCTTCCGAGAGCTGCTCTTTTTTTCCCTCCAATTCACGATTCAGCACCTTGGCTTCACCCCGAATATCGTGGAGTTCCTCTTCAAGCCTGACAATCACCGATTGAAGATCTTCCCGCACTTTTTCTATAATCACTGGCTGGGCAAATTTGGACAGCACAAAGAGCAGGATAATGGCACCAAAACCGCAGCAGATACAATCCAGAAAGGACAGACTAAATATTTCGATGTCTCGTCGACGTAATTTCATAAAGTGTGATGGTAACCGTTCTTTTGACCCTGAATATCCTTCAGCAAAAACGTGGAGTATTGGAGCGATGGAGTGTTGTACATAGGAACGCCTCGCTCAAGATTGAAAAATTGTCACCAACCTCCCACTCTATAACCCTATGCCCTATGCCCTCTGCCCTCAAACCCGATCATGGCCAGTCTCGGGACGGACAAAAAAATGACCCACGGGTATCCTTGGCCAGACGCCAAAAAACACTGGCCGCGAGGGGATCGCCTTCCATGGGATACAGAATAATGTTTACCGGCACCCCTGTGGGCAGCCTGCGCACCGCTTCTTTAAACAGACCCAGCCGCTTCTTACCGGAGACCCTTTTGGTCCAGGGTTTGCGCGCCCCCATGGTCGGCAGGCTGTCTGTGAGCAGGAAAATATTATCAGGCGCAGGTTTCATCTCGCTTAACGCGTTGAACCCATTCAGCAGACTGGTCCCTTTCTGGGGCACTACCTCCCGCATACGATCAACGGTCTCATTCAACTTGTCAACGTCACCCGCATCCAGCCATCTTTTCCTGGTGCCCTCAATCAATGGTGTGGCGGTCTCGTTAAAGGTGTACACCTGAAATTTACTGGTTTGGGGAAGTTGAGTGGTCAACCAGTCTATGGTAGCTATTGCCTGCTGCCACTTTTCAGATTTTAATTTCTCTTCATCCTTGAGGTTTCGCCTGCGGATTATCCCTACAATGGACTCGTCAAGCATACTGGCCGAGGCATCCACCAGAATAAAAATTCTGTTTCCTCCCAGCTTTAGATCTGTCAAGTACTGACGATCGCCCTTTCCTGGAAAAACACGCAATTTTGAACCATACTCATCATCCGCCTTGCTCCCAGCCTTGAGCCGCCTCACATCCTCTTCCTTTGACCTGAGGTCCGACTTCAGTTTATTTATATGTGCTTTATTAGCGAGGGTCTCATCCTCAAAATAGGCTTGCTCCACCTTTTTTTCCTTGATTGTCTCAATCAATTCCCTAGAGAGCCCCTCGGTTTTGGCCAATTCCTCCAGGATTTTCTCCAGGGCATTGCGGGCCTCGATCAAACCCTTTGTTCCCCTAAGCACTTCCTTCTCCATCCGGGAGACTTCGCCGTGGAGATCCGAAGTTAATTCGTCCCGTTGTGCTGCGCTTTTGGCGTTTACAATCACAAACAGTAGAATGACCGCTCCCAGACCGCAGCAAATGCAGTCCAGAAAAGAGAGGCTGAAGACGCTTATTCTTCTACGTTTCATTCCTTCCCACGCAGGCTATGAGTTGGAGCTCTTCCCCGGGCGTTCCCACCCTGATGATCTGGCCAAGCTTAAGAACAACGGTTTTGGTGACCCTGACTTCATCCACAAAGGTCCCAGAGGTGCTGTGGTCTGTCAGGATAACATTGTCGCCTTGAAACTGAAGTGAGCAGTGTCTCTTGGAAACACCGGCCAATTCGCCCTCCATGGGTACATCAATCCCATCCCGGATGCCGCCAGAGCCAACTGTAAGGGGCAGGTCAGAAAGGGGATAAGCCGCGGAACGGTAGAGCAAATGTGTAGGGCGTACGTCACCATGGGATATGGGCTGCACGGGACGTGGACGTGCCGTGGATGGTGGCTCTGACCTCTGCCAGGGACGACTCGTCAAAAGCGATACGCCTCGTCCGGTTCCCTGGGTGGAAGAGTGATCCCAAAGATCCAACGCCCCAAAAGCACCGCATCCAGGTTCCAACTCGATGAGCTGAGCACCAGCTATTCCGGCCAGCATCTCCCTGCAACCTGGCAGGCGACTCATACGGTGTGTCAACTGGAAGGTCACCGGTTGCCCCGGTTTCCCATGGCGCTCCCGCATGTCCGCGATCAATTGGTGAATTTCTTTGAACACCGCCTCACCTTTTTTTACAAAAAGATCACGGGACAAGCTGACACGATAGCTTTTCGAGTCTGCCCCCATCTCAAACATAACGGAGGGATTCTGTTGAAGCGCCGCGATAACAACAGGCAACCTGCTATAGAGTTCTTGTTCAAACGCGGCCTGATGCAGGGGATCAAAACGGGTGGTCCGGACAAATTCCTCCGCAATGGTCTTTACCCATTCCGTATAAAGGTGGTTCAAACCCCTGCCCTCCCCTGTTACTGAATCTTTCTGAGTGAGGTGTTCCCCCTGTTCAAGGAAGGTAATTTCGGACCGGTGCAGATGAATATCTATATGCAACAGCATGCGATCAGGACATGGCTTCGATGCAGCGGCCACTGAAAGGGCTACCATGCCCTTTAAGGGAATAGACAACTCATCAGCGATACCCAGGATAAGCCCCAGTTGATCCCGGCTCAAGAATCCAGGGACCGCAATTACAAGCTCATTACCGTGTTCCCTGATCTTTTCCCAGATCCGGGCCAGATGGGCATAAGCCATCTCTGCGTGGTTACGCGCATAATTGCTGGGCTGCTTCAGAGGCTGTGTATTTAATTGATCCCAGAAGGAGTTATTGAACTGCAGCGGGTTGAGGTGTGCCTTACCCTCGGCCGCCCGGCCAACGACCAGTTGGTCATCGCCAGGAAGGGCGAATCCGGGGCTCTCCTGGTCCACCCCGTCAATGTTAAGCAGTTCTAAGGGTTTTTTCTCCGCTGCCATGATACCGGCATCGCTCAATTCTAAAGCAAGCAAATCCATTTCAGGGATCCTTTATTGAGTTTGTAAATGACGAGTGAGATGCTCTTCACAGTATGCTTCGGTATCCAGCACATAGCGCTCCTGGAGGAGCTGCAAATGATGCACAAGAAACATGAGAACGAGGCTTAACAGGAGGGCAATCAATGTGGAATTAAAGGCAACTCCCAGGCTCTTCGTTACTCCGAAGATATCCCCTTCAATGGCCTTGTGCGCTTGTCCAAGAGCCTCCCCGATACCCCGCACCGTCCCGAGGAACCCAACCGAAGGAATAGCCCATGCAATATATCTTACCATGGATAATTCCGATTCCAACCTTTCTCCCTCCGAGGTGCAATAGGCATGTGCTGCCGCTGCTGCATCCTGGATATTCCCGGTTAAACCAAACCGTTGCAACGCAGCAAGCAGGGCCTTCGGGAGCAAGGCCTCTCGCTGACTAGAAGGCAGGGCCTGAATTTTTCGTGACCAGTCACGGGTATCCTCCGGCAGAATACGCATGCCTTCTGCCAGCGGGATCAGGTCCTTATCTAAGAGCGCCCGGTGTTTGATGGTCATGGTGCCCTTGTACCCCATGATGGCCAGGGCCCAGAACAGGAGAATAAAACAGGCCTCCTGTTCGTAATCCCGTATCAAGACATAGACTGATCGCTTGATCTCATAGGACTTATCCTCCGCAATAAGGGTGGCCTGTCTTGCCAGAATCTCATCCGCCCTGGGACGGATAAGCCCCACATAAACCGCATGAACCATTATTATCACCACAATTAATGAAAATAGCTGGTAGATTGCCTCAAAGGATAGGGGGAATGATTTTTTCATTTTTTGACCTCTCTTGAAAAGATTCGACCTGTGTGGTTAAATAATTTTGCGGCTCCTTTACAAACACTTAGATATCCGCCGGGAAATCCACCACCTGATCCGCCCGGATTTTCTGTGAGGGCACAAATTTCTTTCGCGGAGTTGTTTTTGCCCTTGAGACAGCTTTGGGTTTATCCGTTGCGGGGGTCAATTTTTTCTGCTCAAGAGGCCGGGCCTGCTCCTTTTTCTCCTTGGCAACGATCCCTTCATTTTCGGCAATTTTAAAAGACACCTGTTGTGCGGCCATCCCATTTTGCAAGGCACTGTTCACCGAAACATCACAAAAGGCAATGCTCAGAGCCCCCATACACAGACCCGCACCTATACTGAGTCCCAACATAAAAGTCAGTTGTTTTCTTCTATAACACATGGTCAGTCCTTTTCACCCACCTCAATCAGCGACCACCAGTAGAACTGGTGGTATGACGAAGGCCCCTAAAAGGGGCCACTGAGATAGTCAGCGGTAG
>JAIWEZ010000152.1:0-6025 GCA_048631945.1 Gammaproteobacteria bacterium
TTTATGGATGGAAACTATCTATGTTAATATATAAAGGATTTGCCCGTATTTTTCAAGGTATGATTGTCTTGCATGTAGTTCGCCCGGCTGCCATTTCGCTTGATTGCTTCAAGGCCCTCCGGGTCATAGGATTCAAGTTCATATTCGGGGGCTTGGTCAGATTCGGTCTCTCTACACAGGGTTATATGCCTTTCGAGCTTGGCAATGGAAAAAGAGATGAGTTCCTTTAAGAAACCAAAAGCATGTCGCATTTGATGAAACCCGTATTTTTTCATCAAGGCATACCCTTTAATGGCCTCCTCCTCTGCCTTCCTGTTCGGTTTTTCCTCGCTGGTGGTACACGCGGTCTGGATAGAGGGGATACCGAGCTTATTGTTAACCTTTTCCGTGAGGAGATTGGCTATGTTGTGGGCGACTAAACCTAAATCCACAGCATAATTTTTCCGGATGTTGGCAATGGACGGAAGCCCTGCGTGGACGACCATGAGGCCCGGGTTCACAAGCTGGGTCAAGGTAATTCCGAATAAGGCTTCGGCGTGAGTAAGTGTCAAGAGACCTGACATGCAATAAGGACCGGAAAGGCCTGCCATGGGCATGGTTGAAACATAGATGGGGATCCCTTTGCGAACGCATGAAAGAAAGGGATCGATCATGCTTTCAATTATATTTAATGGGCTGTTAATAATGGAGAACTGGACGGTCAAATTTCCTCTGGTGTCATGGACTCGCTGGGCCCGAGCAATGCCCGCCTCAGTCACGGCAGCTACATAGACCGGTTTGTGGCAGTGCTCTACAATCGTATCTATAACCTTGACCTCTTGATTTCTAAGCAAAACCCCCCTTGCCATAAATTGAACAACGTCGGCTTCATTGACGGTTTTGGCTATCTTCACAAGATCTTCAATGGTAGGCTCTACAAGTTCCCCGGTCTGATCATCGTAAACAAATGGCGCCGTTCCCCCAACCCCAAAGGAGTTCTCAGGGATCCAATACTGGTCACGTTTCGGCGCCGTGCCAAGGGCCTGTTCCACTAACGGGGCCAGCACATGAAGGTGCCCCGAGGTTTCGTCAAAGGCGGCAAGACCGGTATCCTCAAAAATCTGTCTTACTTCCAAAGAGGGGCACTTTACGCCTACCTCTTCTAAGACCCGCAGAGCGTCAGTGTGAATTTTTTCCAAAAGACCATTGTCTTCAATATTCATGTTTTTTTCCTACACACTCACCCGCATTCCATCATAGGCAAAACGAATGTTGCTAAATTCCTTTTCTAGCGCCACATAGTCATCGTGACTCCTGTTCCAGTACTCCTCGAGATGGACGAACAGGATCTGGCCGGCCTCAATCCTGTCGGCCAGGGCCAAGGTCTCTTCAAAGGTGTAGAGGGTTGTCCTGGAGATATGATCTTTGCCATAAGTGAAATCGTGCTTGAGTCCCTCTTCAAAGATGCCAGGCTGGATCACCAGCAGATCCGCACTTTGGACCTCTGCCCTGTCCTCAGGAAACGGTTTGATGTCACAGGGTGCATAGACCATCCTTCGGCCTTCCTTTTCAAACACGTATATGAATGACGACTGAGAACCACGGTCCACCGGAACACCCGTGATTTTGATTTTTCCGATCTCTATTGTGCCCCGAAAACAGGTTCGTTGAACAAAGCCCTGCTTTTCGTAGTAGTCGATGGCCGGACCGTAAATGGTTCGAATATTTCTCAGACGGTTGTCCAACTGTTCGGGCAAGATGAGCCGGATATGTTTGTCCGAGTAAGCCTCCCAGGTGCGAAAATCAAGGGTAATATGTTCCACAACCCGAAGCCCTTCCACGTGGTCCGGGTCCAGGTGAGTTAAGAGCAAGTAATCGATGCGCTCTATTCGGGATCGGTTTAGCTGCGAGGCTATCTCTGCGGGTGTGTCGATCAGCAGATTTTCGTCATGGATGAATGCAGATGGGCCTGTTCTTTCATATGGCACCCCTTTTCTCCTTGCCTCTTCACATACATGGCATCTACAGAGTGGCTTGGGTATGACCATGCATCCCCCTGATCCGAGAACAGTCAGTTCCATTTAGCTCCATGGAAAGGGACTACTAGAAACAGGGTGTAACTCCCCTCTGGCATAGCGATCAAAGCGGAAAGGTTTGAGCAAGGCCTGCTCCTCTCCCAAAATCTCTTTGGCCACAAGCTGGCCTACTCCGATCATCTTGTAGCCATGATTGGAGTCGAGGATCATGTAGCAATTCTGTTTCATCGTGTCGAAGATAGGAAAATTGTCAGGCGTAAAGGCGCCTATGCCTCCAGATGGTTCGTTCCTGAATAAATGATACTTGTCCTCGTATCTTTTCTGGCAATGGGCAAGGGCGGAGGTCCACATATGAGCAAATTCGGGACCCACAATGAAATCAGGGGAATCAATGCCATAAGGGTCCACCGCCACTTCCTCTCTGTCCACGATATATGGCATTG
The DNA here is from genome assembly GCA_048631945.1 of Gammaproteobacteria bacterium. Lineage (GTDB taxonomy): Bacteria > Desulfobacterota > Desulfobacteria > Desulfobacterales. The sequence continues at coordinate 2,459 of JAIWEZ010000152.1, forward strand.
AACCGCCCTGAATACCTTTGAAGTGAAAGTCCGGCTTGTAGTAGATCCCCCACAGCTTGTCCGTGATTAGTGATCCGTCCTCGCTGGAATAGAGAGGCGCATCCGTATCCACATGGATCACCGGAGGCATTTTCCCCTCATTGTTCATCCCAAGTTCCGTTGGGACGCCAAGGGTCCCCTCCTCGAGGCACCAGTAGGTCCACATCTTGACCCCCTTGTGGATCTTACCGTCTCGCCCTTTGATATCGATCTTGTTGGGAAGCCCCAGCATGTCCCAGAAGCTTTTGGCCCATGGGCCGGCACCAATGATTACCCAGTCACATTCAATATTGCCCCGGGTGGTTGCAACCGCAGTCACACTAGTGTTATCGGTCTTGAATCCCGTAACCTCGACCCCTGTAAGAATTCGAACACCCTCGGCTTCTGCCTTGTCCGCAAGCCTGTAAAGAGACCTCGTATTGTGTGCGTAACCTCCATTCTTTTCATGTAAGATGGAAGTGATGTTTTTGGCTTGCCAGTCATGAAAAATATTTGTTTTCATGTAGTTCAGGCATTCTTTTTCTCCTTCAACAAACGCCGATTCATACCCGATGTTTTGCTGACGTGCAAAGATTTCTGCCACATCCGCATGCATGGATTCTGGAGATATCTGCATGTAGCCCACAGGATAGTAACCATACCCTTCGGCATCTTCTTCCCAGAGACGGACACTGTGGGCCATGAGCTCCTGCATGGCAGGCTGATAGTAATTATTACGGATGACGCCGCAGGCAATCCCGGATGCTCCAGCTCCAATCGCTCCCTTGTCTATCACCAGAATATCTTGTGGTGAACCGGCGGTCCCCTTGTTCTTCAGTGCCACGGCCAAGTGGTATGCGGTGCTCAAACCGTGGATGCCGGCCCCAACAATGATGTACTTGTACTTTGTCGGAAATGACATACGATAAGTCCTTTCACTGTATCAATTTATCCTATTAAAAAAAGCGTAACACTTTACGTGTATGAAAAAGACCCGTTTTGCGAACGATATTGAGCAATTTTGGATGGGCACTAACTAAAATATTACCCCTTACTTAAATGGGTCCCACCTAACAGTCTGTTTCTCGTAGGACGGTGGGAAGAGCTGTAAGAACTCATCATAGTAATAGAGCTCCTTGAAGGAAGCAAACGGTAGGCCATATGCTGCCTTGGATCTTTGCTTGATCTCTTCTGGGTCAATGCATTCGGATACCAATTCGTCCATCACGTCATCCATGCCTGTACCCATGGCAAATCTGAGTTTTTCACGATTGGCGATCTTTTCGGGCAGCATATCCCTGAATGCCTCTCGGAGGATGAACTTTTCTACCTGGTTTTCACCGTAGATCTTCCAACTCATGGGTATCTGTTGACTAAAGGCGACTACTTTTGTGTCCAAGTATGGTGTTCGGTAGACAACGCCATTGGCCATCCATGCGCGGTCAAGCCTTCTGAGGGCTGTATTGTAAGCAATTTCCACCAGCTTTTGGGCGAGGGTTTCTCTTTGCTCCTCACTCTTTACCTTTGGGTTCTTGAGGACCATGCGATAACCACCGAACAGCTCATCAGCCCCTTCCCCCACGAGGACCAGGTTGGAATGTTCTTTGACGATTTTGGATACATAGTAATTGGAGAGAATGCCCGAGATGCAGTCTTCATCAAAGCTCTCCAGATACCATACGGCATCCGACACAAGACCCGTGATGTCTGAATCAGAGATCAAATAAATGTGGTGTTCCAATCCGAGGTGCTCTGCCATCAATTTTGCGTTTTCCAAATCCGGCCCTGGTTTTCTTTGGACGGCTGCCGTAAACAGCTTGATGTGGGGATTAAATTCCTTGGCTATGGTGGCTATAATGGAACTATCCAGGCCCCCGCTCAAGGCAACGGCACCCACGCCTTCCATTCTTTTTTGGACTGCCTCTATCAGAAGCCCTCTTAACGCCCTTGCCGTGCCCTGCAGGTCATCAATTTCAGGAATGTCAGGCACAAATGGATCAAACTGTGTCATTCCTTTCTTGCTGCTGTACAGGCACCCTGGAGGAAGCTCGTTCACATTGAATTTCACATGATCAATCAGCCCCTTCATCTCTGAACTGAAGTAGAATACGTTGTCGTCCGAGCCAAAAAAGAGCGGTCTGGCACCCACGTGATCCCGAGCCAGGATAACTTCCTCATCTTTTTTCACCACAGCACAGGAAAAACTTCCGTCCAGCCGTGAAAAGCATTTTTTGTCGTACTTTTCATAGTATTCCTGGACAAGGTCAAGATCACTCTGACCTTCTGGCCTTTCGTTGTAGAGTTCACCATCAAAGAGGATGTATGGAGGTGCGTCGACCGACGTACAATGCGTTGTTGTGGGTGTCAGGTTGATTTCGCTGGCACCCAGGGCGCCGCGATCATCCGTTAGCGTCCGGATAATGGTGTTGTCCTCGCCGCGATGCCGCATGAGCTTCAACATCTTGCCTACTTGTCTTGTGCAATTGGCCTCGATTCTTCCATGTTGCGATATGATTCCTGCTAAGCTTGCCATTTTTATGCCTCCCGGAAGCTGCTGTATTCCACAAAAAGACCAAAGCCATTATAGAAACGGACCCTACGCAGCAATGGTCGTCTTGTCCGACTCCTTTTCTTCGTGTTGGTGCTTCAGATTTCCGTCCACCGTCCCCCGCACGCGCTCTCTTTCTTCCGCAAAATCAAAACCCGTCCAGATACCTATGGAACCAAGGATAGAGTCCTGTGGGTGAAACTCCCGGAAGATCTTAAAATAGTAAGCCGCCTCCCTACTGTTAATAGTCGCCTTAGGGTTTTCAGCCTTGATCTGCTGAAACTCCTCCTCACTCATCTGCTTTTCAGCCAGTACTTCCCCCAGGCTCTCGCAGCCAGCTCCCTGGGTATACTGAACCTTATAGCGCCAGAGGATCTCATCGGGGAGGTAGCCTGTGCCCTCAAAGGCCTTGCGTAAAATCCACTTCTCGATCTTGGCGCCATTATGCCCCCGGATTTTAAGCTCGGGCGGGATCTTCATGGCCAGATCGACCATGTCTACATCCAGATAAGGAACTCTTAATTCGAGACTGAACAACATGCCCATACGATCGGCCCTCTGAAGGTTGATGTTGTGCAGGTTCCCAATGCAGCGCCTGGCTTCCATGTTCAGCTTATCAAAGGGGAAATGCTTCATGTAGTGATAGCCAGTGAAGAGCTCATCTGCCCCTTCTCCAGTAAGCACCACCGTCACATAGTCTGCGGCGCACTTGCAGGTGAAGTAGCAGGGGACAGCACAGCGTACGAGTGAAGGATCATAGCTTTCCAGCTTCTTGATGACGATTGGCAACGCCTCATAATACTCCTCCTCGGTAAAGATCAACTCGTGGTGCGTTGATCCGATGTGCGCTGCTGCAACACGAGAGGCCTTGAGGTCATCACTTTCTTCACCAGCTTCATCCTTCATACCCACCACGAAGGTGTGGAGATGGGGAATTTCATCAGCGGCGATGGCAGCCACCAGACTACTGTCCACTCCACCGCTGCAGAAGGAGCCTACAT
>JAIWEZ010000153.1:0-5998 GCA_048631945.1 Gammaproteobacteria bacterium
CCTTTCGACTGCATCATAGCGGCGATACCAATCTCCCCTACAAAACGGTTCTCGATCTCGGGGAGCGGGAACGAGGCCGGGGCAACGCCATGCCGGCCTATGTGGGCGGGGCCTATGATGTATTTGGAATCAAGTGGATTTCAGGTTTCCCCCAGAATCCTGTCCAGCCCTTTTTGGAACCCTGGCTTTGGCTCGGAGGATATCAAGATGCCCTTATTTTCCTTGAGCGAAATATTCCACTCAATACCTCCATGGACTTCGGCTATGTCCCTCAACTTTGGGTTGCTGTTAAGATAATCAAGAACTCTTCCATCAAGGGCTTTGTAGACATTCATGGCCTTTGGGCTCATACTTTTCTCCCGAAGGAAGTTTACAATGTGGGAGTTTACATTTTTTGGTGTTTTCTTGAGACGCCACCCTTGTTTGGATGCCAAACCTCCGACTTCTGTAAGCTAATTATCTCCGCCCCGATTTGCTCCGTATCAAAACGCAAATACTGTTGTCTTGTTATGGCACTAAAGTATTTCCCTTTCTCGACAACAATCATGTCTATGCCGTCAGTATAGATGATCAGTCGTGAAAGGGGCTCGTCTTCGGGTAACATTTTTGAGAGGGTCTCTATCCCTTTCCGCACCTTTTGGAGGCTCAACCCTTGGTTTCTCAGCGAAACAAGCACTCGTAGCTTGACAATATCCTTAAAGGAGTAAAAAGAAGACTTGCCCTCTCTTTCAGGGGAAACAAGATTAATTCTGACCCAGTACTTTATCTGATTTGGGCTTGCCCCCGTCAGTTTGCGGACCAAATTTGTTGAATATGGATTGTGCATTTTTGGGTTTTGGTTGAAAAACGAGCCATTATTTACTTTTTTTCAACCAATTTAAACGGAATGAATTCGCAGGTCAAGGATAAAGTGGGTGACTGTGACATTCGTGCAGAACGCGCATAGGCTCTTTGATCTGATATTTTTGCCGTGACAACCCACCTCACATCTTCACGTGGGATTTGCACATATCAAAATGCTTGATATGCCTAAGCTTCTCCTTAAGAGCCTCCAAGGCAGGGCCAGCCTCTGCGGGAACTTCAATCTTGAGGAACGAGGTCCTCATAGGCAGATCGCAATAACGAAAGATGAAGCCCACCACAAATGGTAGAAGAGTCTCATTTCTCCAGCGATTGTTTCCGCGTCTGTTCGTTTATCAGTTGCTTAAGATCGGCAAACGACTTAAGGTTCGAAGACCCCTCAACCGTCTTGACGGCAATATCCTGAACCTTTTGATAGGCCTGCTCCAACTGCCCGGACACTTTGGCGATTTGCTCACCCTGTTCTTTTACGGTCTTCTCAAAAGCCTCAATTCTTGTAGTAAGAACATTGCGCTCGCCAACAAATTCCTTTTGCAGCAGCTCTTCCTTGGCCTTTGCTTCTGCCCTAATCCTTTCAGTTGTTTCTTTTACTGCTTTGCTAATGGCTGATTCCATTTCTTTGGGAAAGGCGTTGACCTTGTTCCTTAACTCTCCCAGTTCTTCCTCCCGTTCGGCAACGGCTTTTTCCCTTTCCGCCAACTCCCTTTCCATCTGTTCTTTTTTGAGTTTTATCTCTTTTCCCAGGGTGGCCTTTTCGTCTTCAAATTTGTCTTTTGCCAAATGTTGCTCCCGCTCAAAAGCATATGTATACTCTTCTTTTTCTCTTTTACGTCTTTTCTTTTCTTCGGCATCGAGCTCTTTGGTTAGCGCTTCATGGTCCTTTTCCTCTTTTTCCCACTCGGCACGAGTCATCTCGATTTCTCGGTTCAAGCCTTCTTTTCTGTTTGCTGTTTCCGATTCAAACTCAAGCCGCTTCTGGTTCTGGGCTTCTATTAGCGCTGCAAGGGTGGCAGCCGATCTTTCAATTTCATAAACCTCTTCAAGCTCCTTCTCCCTGTATTCAATGGCTGACTGGATACCTTTATGTTTGTTCACCTGTTCTTCGAGTTTGTCTGAAATCTGGGCGAGCATTTTCCCAATTTCCGCCTTCAGATTGCCGATTCCTTGTACAACCCCTTCCGAAGAAAGCGAATCTGCAATTGCAAGAGCCTCCTTCCTCTTTTTTTCTTCCAACTTCTTTTCCGGTTTCAGTTCGGCCTCCTTCTTTTGCAGTAGTTCTTTCAATAGCGCATTGTAAGCCGACAACATCTCCTGTTTTGTGCTCGCCATAGTAACCTTCTTGGGTGATAATTCTTTTTCCGTCATAATCTCATCCTTTCTGTTTTTTTCAATTATTCAAAATAGATATGTAGAGATAACCATTGAAGTTCTTTTCGGGGAGCCTTCGGAACGGTGAGTGCGCAGAGTCGAGTCTTGACTGTTGGGTTCTGGAATTCAGTGCTTGGCACCCTCTGGATTGGAGTTAACATGAGTTCGCAAAATCCGGCTGAAAGATATCAAAAAATGCTTTCTGCGTCAAGACATTACGGTTGTTTGTGGAAATCAAGGCCCAAAGGAACGACAAGGCCATTTGAACCATGTTCGGCTATGAAAGGTGTTGACCTGAAAATGGTTATGGATATAATGGCAGATAAGATAGACAAAGTGACGAAATACTGATGCCACACACATCCGAACTCACACTGAAAGCTGTAAGTGTTATGGATGAAGTCGCACCAGTTTTTACAACCGGGGTGAAACAGGCATCCAAAGAGGACACGTAACCTGTTGATAATATAGACCCGGAGGGATGGCCGAGTGGCTGAAGGCGGCGGTCTTGAAAACCGTTTCCCGGAGACGGGACGTGGGTTCGAATCCTACTCCCTCCGCCAGGACATTTAACGCAGAATCCCGGAGAGATGGCCGAGCTGGCTGAAGGCGCTCGCCTGCTAAGCGAGTGTAGGGGGAAACTTCTACCGAGGGTTCGAATCCCTCTCTCTCCGCCAATCTTTCATAGTGCATTTTAGAGCTTTGCTTTCAAATGGGTGCAAATAACGACCATACTGATACAAGGGTTCAAAACAACCAGGATAGTGTCCATATTCTGGTTGTTGACGATGCGAAAGACGTCAGGGAGAGCATCCGAGAAGCAATCCAGTATGCCGGGTATGCCTGCTGGGCCGCTTCAAGCGGCGACGAGGCGTTGAGATTCTTAGAGGAAAAGCGCGTAGATCTCGTTATATCCGATATCAAAATGCCTGGCATCGATGGATTTGAATTAACAGAGATCGTGAAGAAAAAGTATGACACAGACGTGATCATCATTACGGGTTATGGAAGAGATTTTCAATATGAAGAGGCTATTGAGAAAGGGGCAAGCGAGTTCATACTAAAACCTATAAGGCTGCAAGAGTTGATTGTTAGGCTTAAACGGGTTCTCAGAGAGCGTGCCCTTCTTGCCCAAAGACGACGGATGGAGCACCAGCTCAGGAAATTGACCATCACGGATGATCTGACCAAGCTCTATAATATGAGGCACCTCTACTATCAGTTGCAATTAGAGATGGATCGAGCATTGCGCTATAAGGCACCACTGTCGCTCTTGTTACTGGATGTAGATGGGTTCAAAGGGTATAATGATACTTACGGCCATCTGGAGGGAGACAAGGTTCTGATTAAGCTGGGCGAGGTAATTCGAGAGTGCCTGCGGAAAAGCGATACGGCCTACCGGTATGGCGGTGATGAGTTCATGGTTGTCCTGCCTGAGGCCAAAGGAAAAGAGGCAAGAAACGTAGCCGAAAGAATCAGGGTGCGTTTTCCGGCTGTATGCTCAAATGACTCTTCAAACGGCAGCATTGATGCCACGGTGAGTGTCGGGGTTGCTGAATTCCACCCGGGAGAAAATCTATCGGAATTCATAAAAAGGGCCGATCAGACCATGTATGAGGCAAAAAATCGGGGAGGCAATCAGAGCCTTATTGCACAGGGATAATTTATCCGGCAGGTAACACTTTACGTGCATGAAAAAGACCCGTTTTGCGAACGACATTGAGCAAAATCCGGCCTTTTTCAAAAAGCTAAACTCTTACTCCGGCAGCAATTTTTACTATCGTAACACCCGGGTTTTCCTGATGTCCATCCGCCTGCAGAACCCCCTGGATCAGAGGATGCTCCTTCAAGAACGCTATTACGCTCTTGCGCAGCGTGCCCGTCCCCACACCATGAATGATACGAACCTCCCTTAAGCCTGCCAGCATGGCATCGTTCACGAATTTATCGACAACCATTAATGCCTCATCCACATGTGTTCCCCGAATATCGATTTCGGTGCGCACCTTGTCCGGATAAGGGACCGCGACATGTGAATTTAGACCGAATGCGGATTTTCTCTGGCCTTTTGCCCTGGTCAATTCCGCTTTGGATACGCGTACCTTGAGGTTGCCACTGGCGATCAGGACGTGACCGGTCGTGTCTTCAGCAGACAGCACGGTCGCCGCCACGCCACCCCGTGTCCAGTAGACGAGGCTTCCGGCTCGGACCTCACCCCTGATTTGACCTTCCTGCCGGTATTCTTCATCAGACGAGGTGGCCCCAAGCTCTTTTCTCAGGGTCTCTCTTTCCTCCTCGATAAGCGCCCTGGCCTCACGGATGCTCCGGCTACTGCCACCCTTTTGCCTTATGGTTTGTATCGCCTTTTCTACGGCGGCATTAGCCTGCTTTATGATGGCGCTCGCTTCTTCGGCCGCCTTACGACGCAATTGCTTCACTTCCCGTCCGAGAAGATCGTTTTTTTCCTGGTACTTTTTAGTCAATCCCTCAAGAACGAGCTTTTGGGTTGCCAAGTCCCTCTCCAGTCGCTCGTTCTGCTCGATCTGATCCTGTAGTTGCAAAATCAGGTCTTCTAGTCGACGGGCATGACTTCCCATCAGGGACCTGGACCGTGTGATTATGGTGTCCGGGAGTCCCATACGCGTTGCTATCTCAAGGGCATAGCTGGAACCGGGGAGATTAGGACGGAATTTGTAGGTCGGGGTTAGGGTTTTCCTGTCAAAGGCCATTGATCCGTTTGCAATACCGGGCGTTTGATGGGCAAATGCCTTCAAAGCCCCTTGATGGGTTGTAATGACAGTCAAGACGCCTCTGCTCGTTAGGGCCTCTGTCACTGCCATGGCAATGGCTGCCCCCTCCTGTGGGTCCGTGCCGGCTCCTATCTCATCAATGAGCACCAGGTCTCCAGGGGACGCTTCATCAACAATTGCCTTGATCCCTTTAAGGTGGGCGGAAAAGGTTGAAAGATCCATCTCAATCGACTGCGCATCTCCCACATGCGCATAGATCCGGTTGAAGACAGGCATCTTTGAATCCGGATCTGCGGGGATATGAAGTCCGCAAGTGACCATCAGAGCAAGGAGCCCTACGGTTTTAAGTGCCACGGTCTTTCCGCCGGCATTTGGCCCTGTGATCACCAATGTGTTGAACCCCTCACCGACAGAAAGATCCAGGGGGACCACGGGAGAGGGCATGTCCCTCCGCTGGGCGAGCAATGGATGTCGTGCCCCCTTGATTTTAAGAAAACCACGGGTGTCAAGGGCCGGTTCATGTTGATTCAGCTCTCGGGAGGCCAGGGCCATGGCATGAATGCAATCAAGGCGGACCAGTACTTCAAGGTTCTGTTCAAGGTCGGCGCTGTTTGCGCGAACAAGGTCGGTTAGCCGGCGGAGCACCTTTTCTATTTCGTGTCCCTCATCTGCTTCAAGGCGACGAACTTGGTTGTTCAGCTCAAGTGTTTCGAGTGGGTGGCTAGGGAGGGTCGGCCCGCTTGCGGTTGCACCGGTTACGAACTCCGACGTTATAACGAATGTCCGTGTACACGCCGTCTACGCTCACGAATGTAGCGTTCATCTGCGCACTGCTCATGGCTTCGCTGGCGAAAAGATTACCCGAGTAATTCCTGTCTCCGATATCCTGGAGTTCAGTGAACTCTTGTTCGGTCATGATGAGGTGATAGACAGGCTGTCTGCCGGGGGTCCAGTCTGTGTGTAGAGGGGATGAACTATCGACTCGATAAAGTGCATTTGTCACTTGCTGTGGCGTTCCA
>JAIWEZ010000154.1:0-5936 GCA_048631945.1 Gammaproteobacteria bacterium
AAATGTCCCTTTTCCGCAATCTCGGCGTCAAACTGCGTGGTTGCTTGTGCGACGTACCTCGGTACGCCTCCGCGCAACCTCTTGTTTTCCTTGACCTTGCGGAAAATTGTTCATTTCTGAATTGGAAACTTACGCTTGTGCCCATTGAGTTTTTACGATTCGTGGATGGGCACTAACTCAGAGACATCGATATGAAAAATCAACAACCAGTTTGGATTGCCGGGATGGAGCAGGGTCATCGCTTGGAATCCCGAGTTCTGGAAGAGCGAATCCAGCAAGCGATAACCGATGGGCACCGCTTTTTAAAAGTGAAGGCCCACGGCCAACATGGGATTGGTGGCCGATTGTGGCAAGCCGCAAATGAGCCTGTCCATATGGAAATTCACGGCTCTTCCGGCCAACGTGTCGGCTCCATGGGATTTCCCAATACCCGTATCGAGATCATGGGGCCCGCCTCCGATGACGTAGGCTGGCTAAACGCAGGTGCCGAGATCATCGTTCATGGCCACGCCACAAACGGGGTAGCCAATGCCATGGCCCAAGGGAAGATCTATGCCGGGGGAAACGTTGGCGCCCGTGCTATGACCATGACAAAACACAACCCGCGCTTTGATCCCCCGCAACTCTGGGTCCTCGGGGCTGTGGGTGACTATTTTGCTGAGTTCATGGCAGGGGGCATAGCAGTCATCTGTGGTCATGAAGCCCATGATCCAACCAATGTTCTTGGTTACCGTCCATGTGTCGGTATGGTAGGGGGAAAGATCTTCTTTCGTGGTCCCCACAAGGGATTCAGCCAAGTAGATGCCAAGCTGGTGCCCATAGATGATGACAGTTGGGAATGGCTGACCAGAAACCTGAAAATCTTTCTCAAAAACGTAAATCGTACCCATATTTTCGGCCAGCTTTCCAACCGTGAGCAATGGCAGCTTTTTGTGGCACGGACCCCACAGGAGAAAGCCAGAAAACCGAGACTTTCGATGAGGGCCTTCCAGCAGGGAGTCTGGGAAAAGGAGTTGGGCGACGGAGGGTTAATTGGAGATTTGACCGACCTTGACCGGAGCCCTATCCCGGTGATTACTTTCGGTGACCTTCGTCGATTTGTACCCGTATGGGAAAACCGGAAATACGTGCCTCCCTGTGAGGCTAGCTGCCCAACAGGTATCCCGGTTCAGGAACGCTGGAGACTGATTCGCGAAGGTCGCATTGACGAGGCGGTAGACATGGCCCTTGCGTACACACCTTTTCCGGCCACTGTGTGCGGTTACCTGTGTCCGAATCTGTGCATGCAAGACTGTTCCCGTCAAACTGCCAACATTGTCCCGGTGGACGTAAAGCAATTGGGCAGGGCGAGTCTTGACGCAAAGCTGCCAGAGCTTCCGCCTTTGACAGGCAAGCGCATCGCTGTCATTGGTGGCGGTCCAGCAGGGATCTCCGTGGCCTGGCAGCTCCGCCTGCAAGGCCACGAGGCGGTTATCTTTGATATGGAGAAGACCCTTGGGGGCAAAATCACATCGGCGATCCCCAAGAGCCGCATTCCAGAAGAGATAATCCTTGCCGAACTGGAGCGGGTCCGTGACGTCGTCCCCCATGTTCATCTTCAGCAGCGCCAAATTAGAGAAGATATCGAACAGCTGAAAGTGGACTACGATTTTGTGGTCATTGCCGTGGGGGCACAGGAACCTCGTATCCTGCCTGTTCCGGGAAAGGAAAGAATTATTCCTGCCCTTGATTTTCTCAGACAAAGCAAGCAAGACAAAGCCCGTGTGGGAAAGCGTGTCGTGATCATTGGAGCAGGGAATGTGGGCTGTGACGTGGCCACAGAGGCTTATCGTATAGGGGCCGATGAGATTACTCTGATTCACTATAGAAGACCTCCCGCTTCCGGCACAGAGAAACAAGCAGCCGAAGCCATTGGAGCGAAATTTCGTTGGCCTTGCTCCACCAAGGCAGTCACGGAAAAAGGTGTGGAACTCACCACTGGAGAAGTGATTCCCGCAGATACGGTCATCATGGCAACGGGGCATCAGGCTGATCTGGAATTTCTCCCGGAGACGGTTACCACAGAGGGAGGGTTCATCGTAGTAAACGAGAGCTGTCAGACCAAGGATCCGCAGATCTTTGCCATTGGAGATGCCGTGAAACTGGGCCTTCTCACTGATGCCATTGGGGCTGGTCGAAAAGCAGCCCAGGCCATTAGTGATATCTTGGCGGGTAAGCGGTCGGCAGTCGATACCCGGCAGATGATCGATTATTCCCGGGTGAAGCTTGAATACTTTGATGCCCGGCTGACGCACTTCGATGATATCGAACAGTGTGCTGAACAATGCGTCTCTTGCGGGGTCTGTCGCGACTGTGGGATCTGCATCGCTATCTGTCCGCAAGGGGCGATTTCCAAACGGCAAAACAACGACGAAAATTTTGAAATGGTGGTAGATCCCGACAAGTGCATTGGATGCGGGTTTTGCGCAGGTGCCTGCCCTTGCGGGATCTGGAACCTTGTGGAAAATGAACCGGTGGAGTGACGCTCTTTAAATGTTACGATGAACTGCCGGCACTCAGGAAAAAACATAAAAAGGCGCTCATTCATGAATTACCTGTCTCAGACCTGTCAAGATGTCATAGCGAAAGCCGACCCTGAAATCGCTGATACCGTCAAGTTGGAGCTGGATCGGCAAACCTATAAACTCGACCTGATCGCTTCGGAGAATATTACCAGTCCCGCTGTTCTGGCCACACAGGCTACCGTTCTTGCAAATAAATATGCGGAAGGCTATCCAAGCCGCCGGTTCTACGGTGGATGCAAATATGTAGACATGGCAGAGGGACTCGCCATCGAACGCGCAAAAAAACTCTTTGGCGCTCCTTATGCCAATGTGCAGCCCCATTCCGGCACGCAGGCAAATATGGCTGTCTATTTTGCCTTGCTGAAGCCGGGAGACACTCTTCTCGGCATGGATCTATCTCACGGGGGTCACCTCTCCCATGGAAGTCCTGTGAGTTTTTCCGGCCATTTTTTCAATTTGGTCTCCTATGGCGTGGACCGACAGACCGGAAAGATCGACTATGAAAAGCTCGAGGCTATTGCCAAAAAGCATCAACCGAAAATGATCGTGGCCGGAGCCAGCGCATACCCAAGAACCATTGATTTTGAGGCCTTTGCCCGTATCGCCCGCTCAGTTGATGCCTACCTAATGGCGGACATGGCTCATATCGCCGGACTGGTGGCAGCAGGGGAACATCCATCGCCTATCCCCCACGCAGACGTGGTCACCTCAACTACTCACAAGACTTTGAGGGGGCCCCGCGGTGGATTTATTCTGGCACGGGAAGAACATGGCAAGACACTTGACAGTCAAATATTCCCTGGAATTCAAGGCGGCCCCCTAATGCACATCATAGCCGCAAAGGCAGTGGCCTTCAAACTGGCCATGTCAGAAAGCTTCAAGGCATACCAGCGCCAGACAGTGGCCAATGCGGCGGTACTGGCGCAGCATCTAATGGACGATGGTCTCAAATTGGTGTCCGGCGGAACGGATAATCATCTCCTGTTGGTGGATCTCAGGGATATAGGCATAAGCGGCATGGATGCTGAGAAGGCATTGGAAGAAGCGGGCATTACGGTCAACAAGAACACCATACCCTTTGAAAAACGCAGTCCTTTTGTTACAAGCGGTATCCGCATCGGGACCCCGGCCGTGACAACGCGTGGCATGAAAGAAGAAGAAATGGCCATCATTGGAGCCATGATCGTTGAGGTCCTAAATCAGCCGGACAATCAAGCCGTTCTTGGCCGGGTGAACGAAGCTGTCAGAGATTTGTGCGAAAAATTTCCACTTTACGCCGGAGGTGGAAATTGACAAGCAATTCAAATGAATTGCACACGTCGAAAATTTTCATTGAATAAATACCTCCCAGTGGTACAAAGCAACCCCATGATTGCGATCATTGATTACAAGGCAGGAAACCTGAAGAGTGTCGAGAGTGCCGTGAAAAAATTGGGCTTTGACTGCCTGGTTACTCAACGCAAAGAAGAAATCTTGGACTCTCAAAGGGTTATATTCCCGGGCGTGGGGGCGGCTGGAAAGGCGATGGACGATTTAAGGCACCTCGGTCTGGATAGTGTATTGAAGGAAGCTTTTGAGACGCGCAAGCCGATCCTGGGAATCTGTCTGGGTGCTCAGATCATACTGGACAGTAGCAAAGAAAACGATGCCCGGTGTCTGGGACTTGTTCCGGGGAGTGTTAAACAGTTTCCCCGGCCGTTTTTTTCTGAAGAAAATATGCGGCTCAAAATACCCCACATGGGCTGGAACGGCGTAAATGTCCGGAAAAGACATCCGGTTCTCAAAGGGATCGTGCCGGCAGATGAGTTCTATTTTGTTCACGCCTATTATCCTCTGCCTGCTTCGGATGAATATGTGGTTGGGACGACACACTACGGTATTGAGTTTCCCTCCATAATTGGTCACAAGAACTTGATAGCCTTACAGTTCCATCCGGAAAAGAGCGGACCAGCAGGGCTGAGAATCCTGAAGAATTTTTGTACCTGGGATGGAGGCTTTCAGTCTACCCATGATTATGGAAATTCGCCTAAGACCGACGAGGCACCAAGTGTGTAAGAAAATTCGAAATCCGAATATCGAAATCCGAAACAAATTCCAATGACCAAAACCCCCAATGCTCTAAACCAAAAACACTTTGCCCAGAGTAACTCAGGTTTGGCTGTTTCGAATTTTGAACATTTTAATTTCGATATTGTTTCGAATTTCGATATTCGATATTCGGATTTTTTCACCATACGAAACGTAGATTTTTCTTACTGTTCTTGATTGCCAAAAATGTAACTTTGCCTGGGAAGAACCCTACGATGCTGAGTAAAAGGATCATACCCTGTCTCGATGTCAGAGACGGCAAAACAACCAAAGGGATAAAATTCAAGAATAATGTAAATATCGGCGATCCTGTGGAGATGGCCAGGTTCTATTATGAGCAGGGTGCAGACGAAATCGTATTTTACGACATCACAGCCTCAAGCGACCGCAGGGATATTATGATCGATGTTGTTCGTCGTGTGGCTGAGGAAATCTTTATACCGTTTTCTGTGGGTGGGGGGATCAGGACCCTTGATGATATGCGTCAGGTGCTTCTGGCCGGGGCGGAAAAGGTGAGTGTCAACACGGCGGCGGTCCAGGATCCCAAGATCATCGCCGAAGGGGCCAGGGCTTTCGGCAGCCAGTGCATTGTCCTCGGGATGGATGTCAAAAAGGTGGAGGCATCTGAAAAGATCCCTTCAGGCTATGAGGTTGTTATCCACGGAGGCAGGACTTATATGGGCTTCGACGCCCTTGCCTGGGCGAAGGAGGGGGAGAAATTAGGAGCCGGCGAGATATGTCTTAATTCGATTGATGCAGATGGTTCTCAGCAAGGGTATGAAATGACCTTGACCCCTCTTATATCTGAAAACGTTGACATCCCGGTTATCGCCTCCGGCGGCGCCGGAAACATCGATCATATGTACGATGTGCTGACTCAGGGTAAAGCCGATGCAGCACTTGTTGCCTCTATCGTTCATTACGGGACATACACAATCAAACAGATCAAGGACGAGCTTGACGCCCGGGGCGTAAAGATGCGTATGCGGTGGTAAATTGATTGCTGAGAAGCTCGAAAACATATTAAAGATGATCACGAAAACACGAAATGACGAAAGCACGAAAGGGAAAAGCCCAATAGTTGAGCTTCGTTTCAGAGATATCGGCGTGCAAGATGTGCAAGTGTGAAAAGGGAGGAAAGGAGAGTTGTCAGGTGGTTTTCGTGTTTTCAATCTTGACGGTCTCGTAAAAAGTCGAAAAACACCTCTTTCTGTCATTCCGGCGAAAGCCGGAATCCAGTTTATTCAGATAGTTAAATTTGCTGATAGCTCATTGCTCATGGCA
>JAIWEZ010000155.1:0-5930 GCA_048631945.1 Gammaproteobacteria bacterium
TGACCCCCATGAGGAGTAAGATAATCAACGTCTTCGTACCGATGGCAGAGAGGCCCGCAGCCCTGTTCAAGACATTGGGCCCGCAAGTGGCCCTGTACAGACAGAGTAAAACCATGACGCACATTCCCACACTTAGAATCAAGAAAAAATCAATCATTTCGAGCTCCTGTCATCTTGCGGGGACTCCCCCGCCGTGAATATAGCAAAAAAGACGGTGCACATGACCCCCATGACTGCCAGGGCAACTCCAATCTCCACACCTAAGATTCCCAGAGACCTGGCCTCAGCCGGTGTAACCCGAAGAATTTTACTGAGTTTGCCATAATCTAGATAATTTCCTCCCAGGATCAGACAAAGGGCTCCGATACCCCCATAAATCAAGACTCCAATGCTACTGATAACCCCTGCCAGCTTTTCGGACATCCTTTTCCTTGTTTCTTCTAGGCCGTGGCTGACAACTAATAAGACAAAACCCGCCGCCAAAATCACACCCCCCTGAAAGCCTCCCCCTGGGCTGTGATGGCCGTGCATGACCACATAGAGGGCAAATACTACCATAAATGGCATAAGCAATCTGGCGAGTGTCTTCACGATCACGTCATGGCTGTCTCGTGTCATTCAATCCCCTTCCCTTTTAATGACTTCCTATTTTCACCCTCTCCCAAACCCTCCCCCTTCGAGGGGGAGGGCAGGGTGGGGGTATTAACTTGAGACGACCTATACACGCAGCGTCCCATATATGCGGGCGGCATCCAGTACGTCCTGTACGTACAAGTGATCCGCCTCCATAAATATGTGGGCCACCCTGTCCTCCATCTCACCAGCGTTCAGATCATCGGCAACTTTTTGGTCCAGGGCGTGCACATAATATACTCCGTCTTTGATATCCATGGTGATAGTCCCGGGTGTCAGGGTAATGGAATTTGCCAGGGTGACGCTGGATATATCAGTTTCCAATTTTGTCTTAAACTTCACGATGTGAGGATCTATGGGCATTCTGCGGCGCAGCACCAGAGAAGCCACGTGGAGATTGGATAACACGATCTGTTGAATGAGCCACGGAATGTAGCGAATAAATCGGGCGGCTACGACTCGCATGTCTCCGACTCTCACGTTGGCAAATAATAAGTCATGGAATAGGTACGCCACCAAAACACAACAAATGGCCCCGAGCGAGAGATGAAAGGCATCAAACTTCCCTGAGAGCAATATCCAGAATGCAAAGAGGATGAAGCTTGTTCCCACAAAATTTTGAAATTGCGTTTTTCTTCTTTGCGCTCCTGTAAATAAGAGATCCCACCTCTTTTCTTCAAAGAATCGTGTCTGCTCTGCTGTAAACTGAACGGCCGTATCCAATAGGCCGATCGCATGCCCCCTGGCCCGCTCTACAATCCTGAAAGCGTTTTCTGTAGCCTCAAGCAACAGCGTGACTTCCATCTACATTCTCCTTCCACCCCCACCCTGCCCTCCCCCTTGAAGGGGGAGGGTTTGGGTGGGAGCCTCTCGGCTCTCATATCAAGGAATAACCAGTGTGGGCACCTTCGACGCTTCTGCCACCCGATAGGAACAACTATGCAACAACCTGTCCTTCAGGGTCCACATGCCGGTAGTCCCCATGACAATACAGGTGGCATCATAATCCCTGGCCGCCAGCATGATTTCTTCGGACGGCTTCCCCGCATAAACATGGCCTTCAGCATCTATCCCCTGATCCAAAAATATCTTTCGTGCTTGTGAAAGCTTTTCCTTGAGGTCCCGCATGTCTCTTACGGACGGCTTTTTGTGTATGACATGGACGATTTCCAGCTCCTTGATGATTTCTTTGAAATTGAGCAGATAATCGAGGGCCCTTTCCGAAGCAGCTGACCAGTCAGTAGCAAATATGACATGGTCAAACATGCCTTTTTGTGGGGAATCGGCGGCTTCGACATATTCGGGCAAGACAAGGACCGGCAAAGAGGATGCTCTCAGCAACTGCGTTGTTAGGGAACCACGCAGTAGCCGCCTTGTATCTCTGTTCAGGGTGGCTGCAATCAGTGAAGCTGCTTCTTGATGGGCCACATTCAAGATACTGGGCACCAGAGGCCCTTCTACCATCAAGGTTTTTGAGTTCATTCCGTAATCGGCGAGCCTCCCTTCCCACCCTTCTACCTTGGTTGCATGCAAGAAGATCACTTCCTCAAGCCCGAGCGTGCGAAGAGTCAGCAAGCGCTCAAATTCAGAAAAGCTTGGTTGCCTAATGTTCGTGGCATAGAGTAATTTCCCTGGTTCCATAGTTGATCTACTCCGTGGTTGTTGCCGAGTTCATAAAATCAACCCAACAACTTCTTGACAGTTGCTGCCAGGCGCTCGGGTGTCACCGGTTTTTCCAGATAGGCATCTGGGTCAGGTACGCTTTCACCACTCGTTTCCGTCTGGGCTGCCTGGGCGCGCAGTGCGGTTCTTTTGGCTACTCCGGAATATATGATCACTGGAATGTCTCTTAAAGACTCAGAGGTCTTTAGTTCGCGATACAACCTGATCCCGCTCTGCTTTGGCATCAAGATATCCATGATGATGAGGTCTGGCTTCTGTTGTCTTATGATATCCATTGCTTCTTCGCCATTTGTTGCCTGGATGGGCGTATAGCCGTTCTCTTCCAGCACAGTCGAAACAAATTCTCTTATATGGTCTTCATCATCCACACTGAGTACGGTCTTTCCCATGTAGATACCCTCCGAGTATGTCTTTGCACCGATCTGGTTTGTGGGGCCTGCAACAGTACGGGCAACAATAGTCTCTCCTTAGAAGAAGGCAAAGATCACAAAAAGCGAAAACAGAAAAACAATACTAATGAACACCGGCATCCCCATGGGCAACAGAGTGGTTGCCTCTGGATTTGCTTCTCGTCTGAAATCCTCAATGGAACGACGATCCTTGCCCGTTGCTCTCATATAGAGTGTCACCATAGAACTGACGGGGGTTCTACTAAACCGGCCTAACCATGCCGGAATTGCACGTGCAATGGCGCGGTCAGAAAGCGCGTTAACGCCATTTAAAACCCTCTCCATGACATAATAAAAGAGACGCCCTCCCTTGCGGTAGACCCAATCGGTATCAATGGAGATGGTCTCTGTTCGCTTGAGCAGCTTGAGAAACAGAAAAAAGACCAGGGCCGAAAGCATGAGCAGTTGCAACTGTGCAACCACATGGGTAAACGAATACGCCTGGTAGTGGACTTCGTAGGGCAAGATATTGTAAAGCGGCTGCGGATAAAGACCCAGAAAGATGCACAGAAAGGACATAAAAGCCATGGCAATGAGCATTGATTTATTCGTTTCCCCGGGTCTCAACCCCTTATCCTTAGCGAAAAAAACAAAGTAGGGAAACTTGATACCCGCATGCAGGAAAACACCTGCGGACGCCACCTCTAAGACAAGCCACACCCAAACCAGGTGTTCATGGACCGCGCCGTCAATGATAAGGGACTTGCTGGTAAATCCGCTCGTACCGGGAAACGAGGATATGGCCATGGCTCCAATAGTGCCAAAAATAAGGGTCAATGGCATGGTCTTATACAACCCTCCAAGGTCGGTACATTTGCTTTTTCCGGTCATGTACAGAACAGAGCCTGCCGACATCCAGAGAAGTGATTTATAGATGATGTGACAAAAGGCATGGGCTACAGTGCCGTTTATGGTCATCATCGTCCCGATACCAACCCCGCAAACCATGAAGCCTACCTGATTGATGATGCTGTAAGCGAGGATTCGCCGCGCATCGTTTTCCAACAAGGCGTAAATAATGCCGTATATGGTCATGATGCAACCGACCACTATCAGTATCTCCCAGCCGGGAAATCCCCGTACCAGGGTATAGACCGCGGTCTTTGTGGTGTAGGCGCTAAGAATTACGCCTCCGGTCACAGTAGCCTCAGGATAGGCGTCAGCAAGCCAGGCCTGCATGGGAGGCGCTGCAGCGTTTATTAAAATTCCTATGAGGATAAGATACGTCCCTAGGTTCCGGTCGGTCATGGCATTGAAGGCAATCGATCCGGTCTCTGTTATATAGATCACCATGCCGGCCAGCAGGCAAAGCCCACCAAAGACATGCACCAGGATGTAGCGCATGCCGGCTGCCTGAGCCTTTTTGGTCTTTCGTGCCAGGATGAGAAACGTGGAGGCAACGGCCATTATCTCCCAGAAGAAATAGAGGGCAACCAGGTCACCCGCAAAGACCACGCCAAGGGCGCTTCCTATGTAAAAAAGCGCTGTCATGTGCTGGGTGCTGTCTTTCACATAAAAGGCATAGACAAAGGCTGCAGTGGCGTTTAGTGTAAAGATATAGCCAAAGACCTTGCTCAGCTTGTCAACCCTCAAAAATGTAAGGTCAAAGCCAAAGAAGTGAACCTGCCAGGAAGAACCGATCTGGAGTTGGGAGATTAAGTAGAAAGCGGTGGCAGGCAGCAGGATCACATACCAGTTCCTGGCGTTGCCCTTGAAAAAGGGAACGAACAAGGCGCCGATGATCAGGAGAGCTGCAGGCGGAAAATCACTTATCATAGTAGTCCTCTTTTGCTTTTAACACCAGAGCCACTAGTTTGGAAAAGAGTATCAAAACCGCACATGAGACAAATCCCAGAAGTGCATAAAATCCGATAAAACCGTCGAACCCAAAGTGCGGATGCCTGTGGGTAAAGAAATCAGCCACCACCAGCAGCCCGCAAATAGCGTACAGCATGATCCAGAGTTTTTTTATGGACTCAGGCCTGTCAAACCAGTCGAATTCTTTTTTCTGCTTCATATACTCTCCGATTATTTTCCTATGGCGAGTGTTGCCAGGTCAAGAAACACATTAGGGTAGAAAAATAACACGATAGACCCGATTGCGGTGACCACGAGCGGGGTCACGCACCATGGTGGGGCCTCTTGCACTTTGTTTTCAAACATCGCTTCTTCAGGTGTGCAGAAAAAGGCCTTGTAAACAATGGGAAAAAAGTACGCAGCGTTGAGCAACGAACTTGTAAGAAGGACAATTAACATAGGCATTTGATCGGCCTGGAGAGTCCCCAACACGAGATACCACTTGCTGAAAAATCCGCCGGTGGGTGGAAGCCCGATCACGCTTAGGGAGCCGATGAAAAAAGCGATCATGGTGACCGGCATCCTCTTGCCGATGCCTACCATTTCGCTGATGTTCTTCTTGCCCGTGGCCACAAAAATAGCCCCTGCGCAGAAAAAGAGGGTGATCTTGCCAAAGGCATGCATGGCAATATGGACCATACCGCCGATCTGCCCCTTGGGCGAAAGAAGCACAATCCCCAAGACAACATAGGAAAGCTGCGCAATGGTTGAAAATGCAAGCCGTCGCTTCAGGCCGTCCTGGGAAAGCGCGATAAGTGAAGCAACTATGATCGTAAAGGAGGCAACGTAGCAAAGGACGGTTCCAAGATCGAGTGAAGACAACAGGTCTGTCCCAAAGACCCCTGTCATCACACGAGCAATGCTGAATACGCCAACCTTCACAACAGCCACCGCATGCAGCAAGGCGCTGACCGGCGTGGGCGCAACCATGGCTGCAGGGAGCCAGGAGTGAAAGGGCATAATAGCTGCCTTGGCAAATCCGAAAACAAACATAAACAGAAGAAGAACCATCAAGGCTTTAGGTTCGGTTCCAGCGAAAAGACCCTGTTTGGAAAACTCAAGGGTCCCCGTCAGGTTGTAACATATAAGCATGGCAGGCAAAACGAGCCCGATAGAGGTGCCAACGATGTAAAGTAGGTACTTTCGCCCTGAGGCACGTGCCTCAGGGTCCTGGTGGTGCGTGACCAGGGGGTAGGTGGCAAACGACAGCATTTCGTAAAATAGATATAGGGTCAGAAGATTTGCTGAAAAGGCCACTCCAATGGTCGCTGAAAGGGCGAGGGCAAAGAAGCAAAAATACCTGGTCTG
>JAIWEZ010000156.1:0-5930 GCA_048631945.1 Gammaproteobacteria bacterium
GATGGCGGTGCTTATGCCCTGCTGGGCCCTTCAGGCTGTGGTAAAACGACATTACTGAACGTCATTTCCGGTTTGCTTACCCCCAGTAGCGGCCGGGTGTTTTATAACGGTAAGGACGTCTCCGGGTTGCCGCCGGAAAAACGCAACATTGCCCAGGTTTTTCAGTTTCCTGTTTTGTACGACACCATGACGGTGTTTGGCAATCTCGCCTTCCCATTGCAAAATCGAGGCCTTCCCAGTAACAAAATCACCCAGCGTGTACATGAGGTGGCTGAGATACTTGACTTGACCCCTTTTCTTAAAAAAAGAGCGGCCGGTTTGGCTGCGGACGCCAAACAGAAGGTTTCATTGGGCCGCGGGTTGGTCCGAAGTGATGTGGCGGCCATTCTGTTTGATGAGCCGCTGACCGTGATCGATCCCCAACTGAAATGGGACCTGCGTCGCAAAATCAAAGAGATCCACGAACAGCTTAAGCTGACCTTTATATATGTCACCCACGATCAGGTGGAAGCCTTAACCTTTGCCGACAAAGTGGTCATTATGTATGAAGGTGAAATCATACAAATCGGTACCCCCCAGGAGCTTTTCGAAAACCCGGAACATACGTTTGTTGGATATTTTATCGGCAGTCCGGGGATGAACTTTCTGGAATGTACTTTGGACGGAAATGTGGCGCGAGTCGATGGCGCTGGCATAAAATTGGATGAAAAAACAGCGGCCCTTGGACTCAAAGCCAATGGAAAGCTGGAAGTAGGAATTCGACCGATGTATTTGAAGTTGCGTTCTGAGCCGGTGGAGGGCGGCGTACCGGCTCAGGTTCAGGCAGTTGAAGATCAGGGCAGTTACAAAATTGTGGTGCTAACGCTAGCCGGCAAAACCTTACGGGCCAGACTGCCGGAAGGAAAGCCGGTTCCCGACGGCAAGGTTTGGCTCGTTTTCCCGCCGCAGTGGATCAGGCTGTTTGCCGACGGGCGGCTGATTAAGTAGTACGGGTTGCGAGTTGCGGGTTGCGAGTTACGGGTTTCAAGTTTTGTACGATTGGCTCAAGAGTTCTGGGTTAACAGGTTTTTCAATAGCCAATAGTCAATATTCAATTGTCAATTACAAAGGGTATTCCTATGGAAAAATGGGCAAATAACAAGGCCTGGTTTCTGGTTCTACCGGTTGTTATCATCGTCGCCTTCAGCGCCATAATTCCACTTATGACCGTGATCAATTATTCGGTCCAGGACATCTGGGGGCCTGGCCAAAGTGTATTCGTCGGCACAGAGTGGTTCGAGGAGATGTTGGGCAACAAGCGGCTGCATGACGCCTTATGGCGTCAATTCCTGTTCTCCGGGCTCGTGCTGTTGATAGAGATGCCGCTCGGCATACTTATTGCCCTGGCAATGCCGAAACGGGGTTGGGGAGTCTCCGCCTGTCTGGTTACAATTGCGATACCTCTGCTCATTCCCTGGAATGTGATCGGGACGATCTGGATCATCTTTACCCGGCCGGATATCGGTCTGTTCGGCGCGGCCATCAACCAATTCGTAGAATTCGATCATACAGCGCGCCCACTCGATGCCTGGATTACCCTGATGCTGATGGAGGTCTGGCATTGGACCCCGCTGGTTGTCCTTTTAGCCTATGCGGGACTACGGGCAATCCCCGAGGCCTACTACCAGGCGGCCAGGATTGACGGTGCGTCGGGTTGGTCGACATTTTGGTACATCCAACTGCCGAAGATGCGCGGCGTACTCACCATCGCCGTGTTGCTGCGCTTCATGGATAGTTTCCTGATCTATGCTGAGCCCTTCGTGCTGACAGGAGGCGGGCCCGGCAATTCGACCACGTTCCTCTCCATTTATCTGGTCAAGATCGCCCTCGGACAATTCGACCTGGGACCGGGCGCGGCATTCTCGCTCATCTATTTCGTCATCGTACTGCTATTCAGTTTTATGTTTTACCAGGCGCTTCAGAGAGTCGGAAAAGGAGAGAAGGGATGAAAGTAAAGAAAAAAACGATCGGCCTGCTCATATACCTTGGTCTGCTGATGATTCCGCTCTACTGGATGCTCAACATGTCCTTGAGGTCCAACGCCGACATCCTGGCGTCTTTCGCCCTGTACCCGAAAGATATAACATTTGTCAACTACCTGAAGATATTTACGGATTCATCCTGGTACATGGGTTATGTCAATTCCATCATCTATGTCACCATGAACACCATTATATCGTTGACCGTAGCACTACCTGCTGCCTACGCCTTTTCACGCTACCAGTTCGTCGGTGACAAGCAACTGTTTTTCTGGTTGCTCACCAACCGTATGGCTCCGGCGGCTATTTTCGCGCTGCCCTTTTTCCAACTGTATTCCGAAATCGGCCTGATGGATACGCATATTGCGGTGGCACTTGCCCATTGTCTGTTCAACGTGCCGTTGGCGGTATGGATATTGGAAGGCTTCATGTCCGGGATCCCCCGCGAGATTGATGAAACCGCCTTTATTGACGGGTACAGCTTTCCGCGCTTCTTTATAACCATCTTTATCCCACTGATCAGGGCCGGGGTTGGAGTGACAGCCTTTTTCTGTTTCATGTTCAGTTGGGTCGAGTTACTGTTATCCCGGACACTGACGGTAACAGAGGCGAAACCCATCAGCGCAATCATGACGCGAACAATTAGCGCGACCGGTCTTGATTATGGCCTTCTGGCCGCGGCAGGTATGCTTACAATTGTACCGGGTATACTGGTGATCTGGTTCGTACGCAATCACATGGCTAAGGGCTTCGCTCTGGGACGAGTATAAAAAGGAAATTGAATATTGAAGACTGAATATTCAATATTCAATTGAAAGGAACGACAATGACTCTGCAATGGATGGAATGGACACTTCCGACGGCAATTTTTGTCATCTCCATTTTCCTGATACTGATTGCCATGACTATATGGCAAACAGTATCACCTTCCATGGAACGCCGCGGTTTCCTGCCGATTCCTACCACACCTGGTGATCGGCTCTTTATAGGGATACTCGGCAGTGCTTTCATCTTTTTCGCATGGGTTGGATTGACCGATCTTACCCTTTTGATCATGCTTGCCATTGCCGTGTGTTGGATCATTGTTGTGATGCTTTGGGGGTGATAATGATTGAAAATTTTCGATTGAATATTGCATATTTGTGGAGTTTATCAGGGTGGATTAATGATAACAGGCCCGATGTCGTTCGGTGTCAAAGGCCTTCACGCCGGCGATGTAGACCGGGAGAACAGATAGCCAACTATTGAAGGTCTATAGCTAAAGGAGGGGATCAACAGAGAAAAATGAAAGAGGCGAGGTCTATATTGCCGGGCGTTAATGGCCTTCACGCCGGCGATGTAGACCAGAAGAGGGAAATACAAACATCGAAGGCCTAAGGAGGTAACACCATGTTACGAATGTTATTCAAGAAGAGGACCAGGTTGATGCTCCTGGGGGTAGTTGTGGTTGCATTGTTTGCGTTCTTCGCAGGTACTGCGAGCGCGGACATGGCCGCAGCGAAGAAGTGGGTCGAAAATGAATTCCAACCGTCGACCCTGTCAAAGGCTGAACAGCTCAAGGAGATGGAATGGTTTATCAAGGCGGCGGCGCCCTTCAAGGGGATGCATGTCAAGGTCGTCTCCGAGACCATCCCTACCCACGAATATGAGTCGAAAGTTCTCGCCAAGGCGTTCGAAGAGATTACCGGAATCAAGGTCTCCCATGACCTGATTCAGGAAGGTGATGTCATCGAAAAGCTGCAGACGCAGTGGGCGTCCGGTAAGAACATCTATGACGGTTGGATTAACGATTCCGATCTCATCGGCACCCACTCCCGTTATGGTTATGTGGTTCCCTTGTCCGACTTTATGGCGGGTGAGGGCAAGGATGTTACCCTGCCGACGCTCGACATAGACGATTTCATGGGTAAATCCTTCACCACCGGCCCGGACGGCAAGCTCTATCAGCTTCCTGATCAGCAGTTCGCCAACCTTTACTGGTTCCGCTACGACTGGTTCAAACGTCCGGATTTTAAAAAGAAATTCAAGGATATCTACGGCTACGAACTCGGTGTTCCGGTCAACTGGTCTGCCTATGAGGATATTGCCAAGTTCTTCAGCGAGACTATCCAGGAAATCGATGGCAAAGCCGTTTACGGTCACGGCGACTACGGCAAGAAGGCCCCGGACCTGGGCTGGCGTTTCACCGATGCCTGGTTGTCCATGGCCGGTGCCGGCGACAAGGGGATTCCCAATGGCAAGCCCGTGGACGAATGGGGCATCCGTGTAGATGAGAACAACCGCCCCGTAGGCGCAACCGTTGCCCGTGGCGGCGCCGCCAACGGCCCGGCAGCCAAGTACTCGCTCCGCAAGTACATGGAATGGCTCCGGAAATACGCTCCTCCGGGTGCGCTGGGTATGGATTTCTACACGTCTCTGCCGGTCCTGGCCAAGGGCAATGTGGCCCAGCAGATTTTCTGGTACACGGCATTCGTCCCGACCATGGTCGAGCCGGGCCCGACGGTCAACGCGGACGGGACCCCGAAATGGCGCATGGCCCCTTCACCCCATGGCCCCTACTGGGAAGAAGGGATGAAGCTGGGCTATCAGGATTGCGGCTCCTGGACGTTTATGAAGAGCACGCCGATCGAGAGACGTAAGGCTGCATGGCTCTTCGCGCAATTCTGCGTGTGTAAAACCACGTCGCTGAAAAAGACTCACGTGGGCCTGACGCCCATCCGCGACAGCGACATACGGCACGAGTCCTTCACCGAACGTGCGCCGAAACTTGGCGGATTGGTGGAGTTTTACCGCAGCCCGGCGCGTGTCGCTTGGACGCCGACCGGGACCAACGTGCCTGATTATCCAAAACTGGCACAGTTGTGGTGGCAGAATATCGGCGAGGCGGTTTCAGGTGAGGTGACCGTTTCTACGGCAATGAACAATCTCGCCCGCGAGCAAGATAAAGTACTGCAGCGCATAGAGCGCTCAGGTGTACAGGGCGATTTAGGACCGAAACTGAACAAAGAGAGGGACGAGTCCTACTGGTTGAACAAGCCCGGCTCGCCCAAGGCGAAGGTCAATGAAAAACCGCAAGGTGAGACGGTCGACTACGACAGTCTAATTCAGGCCTGGCGCGAGGGTCGCGTGAAATAGCTGCCTCGCACCGATACTTGTTGTTTAGCTGGATGTAATATGAATGATAAACCAACTGTTTTCTGGTCGCCATGTAAGGCTTGGAAGTGCCGCCGGGAACACTGTCAAATATCCTCAAGCAGGCCAGCCTGAAGTAGAATATGGCATATGAAATATATTGTTGTTATTGAAAAAGGCCCCGAAAGCTATGGGGCATACGTACCAGACCTGCCTGGATGCGCCGTAGTTGGTGAGTCTCGGAGAGAGGTTATCAAGCTCATCCAGGAGGCAATTAAACTACATCTCCAGGGCCTCAAGGAACATGGTGATGACATCCCACTTCCATCGTCGTCAGTCGAATTTGTCGATGTTGCCGCCTGACAATGTTGAAAGTCGGGGAAAAAATAAGGTACTTATTAACCATGCATCATGGTTAATAATATTTGGACGCTACGATAATATCGTTTGGACGGTACAAGAGTAATGTCTGGACGCTTTAAGGTGGAAGTCGATGTCATTTTTTTGCTATATCGAATGCATGTGAATGCAAGAGACTCATAATGAGTACAACCATGACACTTCGTCTTGATGAAGAAACCAATGTCCGCCTGACAAATTTGGCGAGCGCGACTGATCGCTCAAAGGCATATCTGGCCATGCAGGCATTAAAGTTGTTTCTGGAAAACAATGAATGGCAGGTGCTGGAAATCAAACAGGCCGTAGCGGAAGCCGATGCATCCGGCCCGGATCAGTTTGTTGATAACGATACCGTCATGGCCTGGATGGAAACCTGGGGGA
>JAIWEZ010000157.1:0-5925 GCA_048631945.1 Gammaproteobacteria bacterium
CTTATACAGGATGCGTTCCCAGGTCTCGCCACCATCAGTGGTTCGATAGATGCCGCGATCCGGGTTGGGGCCGAACATGTCCCCCATCGCGGCCACGTACACGATATCGGGATTGGTTGGATGAATGCGGAGCCTGGCGATGTGGCGGGTCTCTCGCAGGCCCACGTTGGTCCACGTGTCTCCTCCGTCGGTGGATTTGTAAACCCCGTCTCCGGGCGAGATGAATTGTCGTTGAAGCCCCTCACCCGTTCCCGCGAAGATCACCTGGGGATCCGAGAGCGACACGTCCAGGGCACCCACCGCAGGAAATTTGAAGAAGCCGTCCGACACGTTCCGCCAATTCCTTCCGGCATCGGTGGTCTTCCACACTCCGCCGTGGGCAGCCCCGAAATAGTAGACGAGGGGATCGTCGGGAACTCCCGCCACCGCAATGACACGTCCTCCACGGTACGGCCCGACGAACCGCCACTCGAGGGCTGAAAGAAAGCTGGCATCCACGCTGGGAGCATCGGCAAGAATATCTTCGCCCATACCCACGGCACTAAAGTCGCCGGAGCATCCAAACAGGACAAGGAGGACAATGATCAAACACTTTTGTGACATGGGTCTTCCCCTTCAAAAAAGATAAAGATTTTCAATTTATGAAAAAGTATACCTGAAACTTATATTGGAGTGCAATCTATTGGACTTTCATATATGTTGAGAATAGGGAATTGGTTGAAAATTAATGGAGAAGCAATCTATAATATACAACCATGATGATGCTATGGACATTGTTCAGGAGAGGAGCAGTCCATGACCGATATTGACTTGACGATGCGCGACATCTATTCGGCCCGGGCGAGGATCGCGCCTATTGCGCGCAAGACCCCGCTTATCTCATCCCCGGAGCTGGCGGAACTGACAGGCAGCGAGATCACTCTCAAGCTCGAGAACCTGCAGGAGACCGGCTCTTTCAAACCGCGGGGAGCTGCCAACAAACTCTTGTCCTTGGACCCCGGGGTGCGACAGCGGGGGGTCATCACTGTCTCCAGCGGCAACCACGGCCGTGCGCTGGCCTATGTCGCCCACCGTCTCGGGCTGCGGGCCGTTGTTTGCCTCTCCGATACGGTGCCCGCCAACAAGCGAGACGCGATCCAGAAACTCGGGGCCGAGGTGGTCGTCCGGGGCAGCACTTACGATGAGGCGGTGGAAGAGGCCAACCGCCTTGGAGAAAAAGAGGGATTGGAGATGATTCATCCCTATGACGACCCGCTCGTCATCGCCGGACAGGGAACCATCGGTCTGGAACTGCTGGACGAGTTTCCCGATTTGGACACCGTCGTCGTCCCATTGTCCGGTGGCGGTCTGCTGGGTGGTATCGCCTTTGCTCTCAAGTCGGCCGACCCCGGAATCCACGTCGTCGGCGTCATGATGGAGCGTGGCCCCGCCATGGTCG
Source organism: Gammaproteobacteria bacterium (assembly GCA_048631945.1). GTDB lineage: Bacteria > Desulfobacterota > Desulfobacteria > Desulfobacterales. The sequence goes on from JAIWEZ010000157.1 coordinate 1,439, forward strand.
AAAGTCTGCGCGCCGGCCGGGTCGTCGACATTGTGGAGGAACCTACTCTTGCTGACGCCCTCGCCGGTGGGATCAAGCCCAATCAATACACTTTTGAACTGATCCAGAAAACCGTCGACGAGACAGTTCTGGTCTCCGAACAAGAGATCGCGGCCGCCATGGCTTTTGCTCTGGAGCGCCATCATCTGGTGGTTGAGGGCGGCGGTGCAGTGGGAATCGCCGCCTTGAGGGCTGGGAAGCTCCAGCGCCTGGGAAAGCATGTCGCTGTGGTCATCAGCGGAGCAAACGTCGATATGCCCCTTTTGCTGCGGATCGCCCAGGATCATCTGGACGGCCGCTGAGGAAGCACTCGGAAAAGGAAACATGAAATGAGTAAAATTTATAATCTCGCTCAAATCAAGGACGTATTGAAGTCACTCCAACCCATCCAAGAGATCGAAGAAGGCTTTATGGCCTATTCCGAAGGCAAAGCAGTGATCCCTCCTGTTGGGGAGATGGTATTCAAAAAGCCTCCAGGCGATGTCCACATAAAATACGGCTATCTCTTAGATGATGATTATTATGTCATCAAAATCGCTTCCGGATTTTTCGAGAGCCCCTCTTCAAGCCGGTATACAAGTGACGGACTCATACTGCTTTTTAAAAAAGGAACAGGCGAGCTGGCCTGCGCTCTTCTGGATGAGTGCTTTCTTACGAACGTACGTACCGCAGCCGCAGGTGCTGTGAGCGCCAAATATCTGGCTCCGAAAAACATCGATTGTATAGGTGTTTTAGGTGCGGGCACCCAGGGCCGGATGCAGGTCGAGTATTTGGCGCCTGTTATTGACTGCAAAGATGTTTTGGTGTGGGGCATGAATCAGAACGAACTGGATGACTACAAAAAGGACATGGAACCTTTGGGATACCGAGTCCAAACGACCTTGAATACCGAAGATATTGCCGCTCACTGCAATCTTATCGTCACGGCAACACCCTCGAAATCCCCTTTGTTGTCCGCCGATAAGGTCCGTAAGGGAACGCATATTACCGCTATGGGATCCGACACTCCGGAGAAGAATGAGTTGGATCCAAGAATTCTCCAAAAAGCCGATATCGTCGTCGCCGACAGTATCAGCCAGTGCCTTTTGCGGGGCGAGATCCATCAAGCCCTGAAGGCCGGTGTGCTGGAGAAAGAGCGGATCGTGGAATTGGGGGACCTGATTGTCCGTCCAGAGCTCCGCAGAATCTCCGAGGAACAGATTACCATCGCAGACCTGACCGGGGTGGCGGTTCAAGACATTCAGATCGCCAAGGCCGTCTATCATGCCTTGGAAATCATGGAATAGAATGCGAAAGGAAAACTGATGTTTAAAAGCCACCCAAAGGGCTTTAACACACTGTTCTTTGTTGAGATGTGGGAACGATTCGGTTTCTACACCTTGATGGCGGTATTGACCTTATTTATGCTCGACGATTTTATATGGACAGAAGAAAAGGTTTCTCCTATCTTTGGTTTTTTCGTGGCAGGTGTGTATATTTTCCCGATCTTGGGCGGTATTATTTCAGACCGATGGTTGGGCCAGAAAAACAGCATTCGCGTCGGGGCATTAATCTCAATGGTTGGATACTTCTCTTTGGTCTTTTCATCGCCAGAAAGAATGCCCTTGTTGTTTGCTGGTCTAACAGCAGTCGCCTTTGGAACCGGTCTTTTTAAGCCCAATATAAATGCTCTGCGAGGCAATCTCTATAATAAAGATAGCCAACACCTCAAAGACAATGGTTTCAACATAGCCTATATGGGTGTCAATATCGGCGCAGCTATCAGCCCATGGGCTGCCCTGCTCTTGAGGCAAGCCTATATTAAGAATACGGAATCCTTTACCAAATTCGGGATAGATAACTACCATGCCTGTTTTGCTCTGGCAGGGATCGGTATGATCGTGGCGTTGTTTGTTTCAACCCTAGGGCAAAAAAATTATGATTACGCAGATAGCATTCACTTTCGTAAGAATATGAACAATGTTTCTGCAAATCAATCGAAACATCATATTGAAATTCCTCGTTCTGAATATGTTGAACGTCTCATTTCACTTAGCATCCTGTTTGCCATTGCCGTATTTTTCTGGGTATCTTTCTACCAAAACGGTACCGCTTTAACCTTTTTCGCAAAATATTCCACCCAAAAAATTAATTGGCTAACCCCGGAGGTGTACCAAACCTTTAATCCGATCTTTATTGTCACACTCACACCCCTTCTGATCGGCTATTTAGCCTACCTGGCTCGGAAAGGTATCAATTTGACCGCCCCGGATAAAATCATGTTTGGTTTCCTTGCCGCTGGCCTGGCTCCTTTGGTGATGGCGATTGCCTCTTATATTGATAAAGGCAGCATCGCCCCTAACAGCATGTCGCCATTATGGCTAATCGGAACCTATTTCATGGTCAGCATTGCCGAAATTCTTATCAGCCCATTGGGCATGAGTTACGTATCTAAGGTAGCTCCGCCATCCATGGGTAGTAGTATCATGGGCTTATGGCTTGGGGCAACTGGCGTAGGCTCCTTAATGGCAGGCCTGTTCGCCTCACTCTACAACAAACTCGACCGGTCTGTTTTCTTCCTGATCATCATGGGCCTGCTGCTCTTAAGCGCCGCAGCCGTCTCCATCTTCAAGAAGAAACTGAATAAGTTCGCCTAAACCGTGGCCAATGACAGACCCTGGTCGATAAGCTTCCTGACTAAAAGAGGCTCTTGTTGAATCAGTTGTTCTTTTCCCCTTCCAATTACCAATTGTTGAGTACAGCCACTCTCTTCTAATTGACAGCATCATTTATGGTTTGATATGTTTCCTGTAAATGTTTGGAAGTCAAAATCGCATAAGATCTTGAGAGTTTTGTCGTTTGCTCGAAAAAACAATATCCTTAAGATCCGAAGGCGCTAATGAGATAGTTGAGATCAAATATAAGAGCATCCTGATCACAGCCAGATTGATTTCAATAGAGGAGCTGAGCTCTCCACTGATATAGTACAAAGATATTATCGAAAAGGAGGCTATTTCTATGATGGTCCCAACACACCAAGATATATTGGACGCAGCGAGGAGGATAAAAGGCAAGATCCTCAGGACACCGTTCATATTCTCAGATCCACTATCTCGGCAGGTGAACATTAGAGTATATCTTAAGCTCGAATCCCTGCAGCCCGGAGGTTCTTTTAAGTTCCGGGGAGCAAATAATGCAGTCACCATGCTGACCCCTAAGGAAAGAGAAAAAGGTGTGGTGGCGGCTTCCTCTGGAAATCATGGCACAGCCCTGGCCCTGGCGGCCTCCCTGGTTGGGATCAAGGCAACGATAGTCCTCCCAGACAATGCTCCGCAAGTAAAGGTCGAGAGGATCAAGAAGGCTGGGGCCACAATCCTCCGGCACGGCTCCCATTATGGCGATAGCGAAGAAAAGGCTGCCGAGTTAGGTAAAGAAGAATTAGTTCTAATCCACCCCTTCGACGATCCCAGGGTGGTGGCAGGACAGGGGACCATCGGTCTGGAGATAGACGAGGACGCGCCCTCGGACTTGGAAGCGGTCCTGGTTCCAGTAGGAGGAGGAGGACTGATCTCAGGCATAGCCCTGGGCTTGAAATACACCCGGCCCCAGGTAGAGGTTATTGGCGTGGAGTCCTATGCAGCCCCTACTCTCACCGAGGCGCTGAAAGCCAAGAAACCCGTGCCGATTATGCCACTGCCCACCTGTGCCGACAGCCTGTCCCCTCGCTATACCGGCGACATCTCATTTGAGGTGGCTACCGATCGAATCAGGCAGGTGATTCTCCTTACCGAGGAGGAGCTGATCGAGGGAGTCCGTTACTGCCTGGAAGAACTTCACCTGGTTGTGGAGCCTGCGGGGGGAGCAGGGATATCCGCCCTCTTGGCCGGGAAGGTAGAGATAAAGAGCGGACCAGTCTGCGTTGTGGTAAGCGGATCGAACTTGGATAAGAAGTATTTCAAGGAAGCATTAGGACTGTAGTGGAAAGGCCAGAAGATTAAAAACTCTTTTGAATCAAATGAGATACTTGGATAACATTGATTTTTTTTTGAGTAGAGAACTAATGCCCCTCATACTCACAACGGCAACCAAACCCGCCGCCGCTTTGGCGAGGAAGGAAAAAAATGAAAAAGAGTAACTCACAAAAGTACTTCCTGGTATTTTTCTTTACTGTGCTTTTTCACCTTGGTTTTGTCTACAGTGCCCCAATTGCAGAGAATACAAAAGATACAAAACCTGTAGCGTGGTGGACTTTCAATTCATGTAATTCAGGAATCATTACTGATGAAGTTTCGAATGTTAAAGATTCGATACAAGGAAATTTCAAGTTGGTAAATGGGACTGATGGCAGAGCTTTAAAGCTCGATGGTTTTACCTCTTGTGTTACCCGTAAATCTGGAATGGTTCCCAAACTTGGCGATTCCTTTGCTTTTGAAGCGTGGATTGCTGCTGCTACTTATCCATGGAACTGG
>JAIWEZ010000158.1:0-5840 GCA_048631945.1 Gammaproteobacteria bacterium
ACATTCAGCCTTTCGTGTTTTCGTACTTTCGTGTTTTCGTGATAGTTTTTTTAGTTCCGGCTTATCCGGTTTAGGGAGAAGACCAATGTCCAAGATACCAAAAGAACCAGAGGAAATATTTCCAGGCATCATTGACGATTACACACAGCTCTTTGGCGATGACCTGATTTCGATTATGCTTTACGGGAGCGCGGCAAGTGGTGACTACATCCCCGGCAAATCAGATATTAATTTTTTGATTATGCTTTCCGAAAAGGGGATCGATTATCTTGACCAAACCTTTGACCTCGTTGCCAGGTGGAAAAAACGCAATGTGGCCACCCCCTTGTTTCTAACCGAAGCGTATGTCAGCACATCATTGGATGTTTTTCCGATTGAATATCTAAATTTTCAGAATAGTTATAAGCTCGTTTATGGCAAAGACATCCTGAAGGATCTCTCTTTTGACCGGGGGTTCTTGAGAATGCAATGTGAAAGGGAGGTAAAGGGCAAGTTGCTGCTTTTGAGGGAGGCATTCCTGGAGAGCCGGGGTAAGGGAAAGGACCTCCAGCAACTCATAGCCCAGTCTCTTGGTGCATTTATCGCCATCTTCAACGGGCTCCTTCATCTGAAAGGAGAAGAGCTTCCCCGCCACAAACGCGATGTCATCAAGAACGTTTGCCAAGCCTTTGATATGGACAATGACCTTTTTGCAAAGCTCTTGGACGTCAAAGAAAAGAGGGTCAAGCTAAGCGGCCCTGAAATTACCAACCTATTTAAGGCATATCTAAAGCAGGTACAGAAACTCTGGAAAGTCGTAGACACGCTGGACAAGGAGGTTCAATGACAAAAGGACAAAAAACCACGGTCATCGTCATAGGGATTGTTCTGCTGGTTATTTTGATCCCTTTTGGATATCTGAAGGGGACCTACAACGACCTAGTCACTATGGACGAGGGCGTAAAGGCGGCCTGGGCCCAGGTAGAGAATCAACTCCAGCGCCGCTATGATTTGATCCCCAACTACGTGGAAACGGTTAAAGGATATGCCAAGCACGAAAAAGATGTATTTGTAAAGGTTACAGAGGCCCGGTCCAGGGTGGCCGGTGCTGGAGGGGTTAGTGAAAAGATCGCAGCAAATAACCAACTTTCCTCAGCCCTGGCCAGACTCCTGGTTGTCGTGGAGCGATACCCTGAACTGAAGGCAAACACGAACTTTATCCGCCTCCAGGACGAATTAGCAGGGACAGAAAATAGGATTTCCGTAGAACGTCGCCGTTTCAACGAAGCTGTCAGGGCCCTTAATACAAAGATCCGCAGCTTTCCTACCAACTTAATAGCAGGGATGTTCGGGTTTGAAAAGGCGACCTTCTTTGAGGTCCCCAAGGAAAAACAGGAGGCCCCTAAGGTGAAGTTCTAGATGGAATTCATTGCCGACCTTCACATCCATTCCTATCTCTCACGGGCAACGGCAAAAAACCTTAATCTGGAGCACTTGAATCTGTGGGCTCAGCTGAAAGGGATTACGGTTGTAAGCACCGGAGATTTTACCCATCCTCAGTGGTTTTCAGAGCTATCCCAAAAGCTTGAACCGGCAGAAAGCGGACTCTTTGAATTAAAGCCGGAATTTGCAGCCCAAACAGCCCAAATGGTTCCGCCCGGATGCAAAGGACCGGTCCGCTTTATGCTCAGTGTCGAGATAAGCAGCATCTATAAAAAGGGCGGAAAGACCCGCAAGGTTCACAATGTTGTCTTTATGCCCGATCTTGAGTCGGCAGAAAAATTCAACCAAAGGCTTGGCCGGATCGGCAATATCAGCTCGGATGGAAGGCCGATACTCGGGCTCGATTCCAGGTCCCTCCTTGAAATTGTGCTTGAAACCTCAGAAGATGCCTTCCTGATACCCGCCCATATCTGGACTCCCTGGTTTTCAGTACTTGGTTCCAAGTCCGGTTTTGACTCACTTGAGGAATGCTTTGACGACCTGACCAGATACATTTTTGCCGTGGAAACCGGTCTTTCCTCGGACCCTGCCATGAACTGGCGGGTCTCATCCCTTGATGGGCTCACCCTGGTCTCCAATTCCGACGCCCATTCTCCAGCCAATCTGGGAAGGGAAGCAAACCTTTTTGACACAGAGCTTTCCTATTTTGCCATTAGAGACGCACTGAAAACCGGTGATCAAAAACATTTTCTGGGAACTCTTGAATACTTTGCAGAGGAGGGAAAGTATCATTTTGACGGCCACCGGAAATGCGGCATGAGACTCTCCCCGCTTGAAACTGCTCAAAACAAAGGGCTCTGTCCTGTTTGCAGCAGGCCGGTCACCATTGGGGTCATGTACCGAGTGGAAGAACTGGCCGATCGCAAAATCGGGGCAAAACCAAAAGGGGCACACTCTTACACAAGCCTCCTTCAATTAACTGATATATTATCGGAAGTTTTTCAGGTAGGACCAAAGAGCAAGAAGGTAGCCGTTGCCTACAGGGCTCTTCTTGAAAGGATCGGCCCGGAATTCGATATCCTGAGAAAGACCCCCTTAGAAGCCCTTGACCGGTACGGCCCCCCCCTTCTCGCTGAGGCAATCAACAGAATGAGAAACAACCAGGTCCGTATTGCCGCAGGATATGACGGAGAGTATGGAACTATCTCGCTCTTTGATAAGCAGGAGCGCAGTCGACTCCTCGGACAACAAAGTCTTCTCAGGGCTTTGTCACCCCAACCTGGCTCCCATACTGTTGAATCAAAAATTCCTGCCATTCTTAAACGGGGACCGGAGACAAATTTTATAAGTGAAAAAGATGTAGTTGAGCGGGTTCATCTGCCGGATAATCTGAACGACGCCCAGCAAGAGGCGGCGCAACACACTGGGGGGGCTCTTTTGATTGTTGCAGGCCCCGGGACCGGCAAAACCTTCACTCTTGCACATCGCGTTGCCTATTTACTCCAAAAAGGGATTGCCCGACCCGAACAGATTCTCGCTGTTACCTTTACAAACAAGGCCGCCCGGGAGATGGCCGATCGAATAAGGATAATTCTTGGGGATGGAAATGCAGTAAACAAGATGACTATCAAGACATTCCATGCCCTGGCCCTAGATATCATCTCCCTTGAGGCCCGTGCCCTTGGGATAGAACATGCGGTATCTATATTAAATGTAGGAGACCGAACACGGTTTGTGAAGACGGCCATCCAAAGGACGTACGACGACCTTTTTGTCTCAGAACTTGACCCGGATGCAATTTCAGACCTTATTTCTAAACTCAAACAATTCTTGCTTTTGCCGGAAGACGACTTAGCCGGGTCTGTCCCGGAATCCTTGTCGGATCAGTTCCCCTCCATTTATAAGACATATCAGGAAATCCTTGATGAGAACCGCCTCCTTGACTTTGATGACCTGATTCTTAACACCGTCAGACTTTTTGAGACGGATCAGGCGATTCTGAAAAAATACCGGGAAAGGTTTTGCTTCATTTCTGTGGACGAATATCAGGACATCAATTATGCACAGTACCGTCTTATCCGCCTCCTTGCTCCGAAGGGACATGACATCTGTGTCATAGGCGACCCGGATCAAGCAATATACGGATTCAGGGGGGCGGACGTGCGGTATTTTAACAGGTTTTGTGAGGATTATCCCGGCGCGACAACAATTGTACTTAGGCAGAATTACCGCTCCACGGAAACGATCCTGCGGGCCTCCGGACAGCTCATCGGTGTGGATGATACAAAGAGGACGGAAAAAGGTATCTGGTCGGGCATTCACGGAGACAAGGCCCTTACTGTCACCGAGCTTCCAACGGAAAAGGCAGAGGCCGAGTACATAGTCAAGACCATCGAGCAGGAGGTTGGCGGAATCAGTCACTTTTCCATGGACAGCGGTAGGATTGACCGGCTAAAAGGCAAAAAGGAACGGAGTTTCTCGGATTTTGCCGTACTTTACCGGATCAAGGAGCAGGGCAAGGCCTTAGAGGAGGCATTTGCACGATCCGGTATCCCGTTTCAGATGGTTGGAAACGAAAAGTTTCAAAACCGGAAGGGAATCATGGAGCTTATTTCCTACCTGAAGGCCGGGTGGTCCCTTGCGTGTGATCTTGATGTGGAAAGGATCCTCAATTTTCCTTCACGGGGCATTGGCCAAAGTACTGTTCATGCACTAAGGCAATGGTCTAAATCGAAAGGCGATTCGCTTATGAACGCTCTCGGGCGCTCAGACGAAATCTCCGGCCTCAAGCCAGGCCCTAGAAACAAAGTGAAAAGATTTTCTAGGGATTTGAACCAACTACAAGAGACTCTGAACGGTATGAATGTGCGTGAGCAAATTTACCATATTCTGAATAAATTTAGCATCATGGATGCGATGAGTGGTGACAAGGCCTTTGAAAAAGACCTGACACCCTTTTTGGATCTGTCAGGATACTTTGAGTGCCGCTGCGCGGATTTCTTAGCTCATCTCGCCCTTGAGAAGGCTCAGGACCGCTACGACCCCGCTGCGGAAAGGATTTCCCTGATGACCATGCATGCGGCCAAGGGGCTGGAGTTTCCCGTGGTCTTCATCGCCGGTTGTGAAGACGGCCTGACCCCGTACCGGAGAAAGAAAGGTATTCAGGTAGATCTCCTTGAAGAAAGAAGGTTGTTTTATGTGGCCTTAACCCGAGCCCGGGAAAAGATCTACCTGACCCGTGCCAAGCGAAGACTGTGCTTTGGGCACAGAACCTTGCAGCACATCTCCCCTTTTGTTGAGGCCGTTGAAGAAGATTTGAAACAATACAGGAAACCTTTCTCAGCAAGACCGGCACTCAAGAATAAGGATGCACAACTGAGGCTTTTTGAGGCTTGAGATCGGATTGTATTTGAGCTTATATAATTTCGTGTTTTCGTACTATCGTGTTTTCGTCATTGGCTTGTTGGCTTTTTTTTATTCCTGACTTGGAGTGTTGCTTACGCTATGGAAGGTAAACAGATTGACAAAATAAAACTTGAAAACGGCCTGACTATGGAACTTTATGACTGCTCAAGACCGGTGGCTGGAGACAGATGGCTGGTCTCTCTTGCTGCTCGCATAGAGGTTGAAGTGAGGCCTGAATACTTTGAAGGCATTAACTCGCCGGATGATCCACTTGATGCTATACGAGAAGCAGTGGGCGATAAGGCCACTTACCGCCACGAGAAAACTCGTAACTTTATTGCCAAAACTGAAAAAGATGACGTTTTCAAACTGCTAAAGGAGCGCTTCCTGGCGGCAAGCATAGGCTACCTCTCAAGTGCTGACTTTCCTCGCAAACTGATCCTGAGGCAATATAAACAGGCACAGGGGCAACTGGCGAACTGGGGGCGCTAATAGCCCGCTCCAAACCAGTCTTGCCTTACTCCCGCTCTAACTTCGCAGCAAAAACATATATAGGTTTGTTGCTGCTATTGCCAAGCAACCACCAATAAAGATTGGTAGTTCTTGAGTGTAACAACCAGGAACAGTAAAGTTTTGCGTCGTGTTCTGTAAAAGCACGATAAGCGCTAGAATGGATATCAGTGAAACCAGCGCCCTCTCCATGCCACGTGCTAGCATAATAATGCAAGTTATTGCTATCAAAACAATAATCCACGGATTCTTCAGAGCGGGCCACACATAAATATCCGCGAGGAAATCACCGGTCACCATTGAAAATTCTTTGAGAGTAGATAAAAGATTCAAACACATGGTCTATCCCCCCTTTCCAAGTCTAAAGAACCATGAACTGCTTTGTTATGTAGTGTTGCATCTTCGGTTAAGACTACAAAGCAACTCCCATGCCACTTACGAATCCATTTTGGCCGTTCCTGCCAAAAGTTCTTGGCGATGCAAAGCATCAAAATTGTAACTGT
>JAIWEZ010000159.1:0-5784 GCA_048631945.1 Gammaproteobacteria bacterium
AGGGCAAGGCGGGGGCCGATGATAAAGCGCAGCATACACGGGAGTATGTGAGCATTTTGAAGAGGCCCTCAACACAGCTATCGGGCGATAGATGGGGTTTTGAAATGGCTTCTACTCACCTTCGCCGGAATGCCCTGTTCGGGAGCACAGGGAGACTTCACTTCCTCACCCTTTTCCTTGATTTTCGCTTGCTAGTTTCGCTGAAGATCATTTTAGTCATTTCTATCTCGTCTTCATCCACTCTCAATTGTTCCATCTTTTGAACAACTTCAACAAATCTCTGCCCCTCAGAAGCCGAGACCCACTCCAACATCAGCCTTTCCGGGTTGATCCCTTTGCTCATAAGCCCTTCTTTTAACTTCGTAACCCTCTTCTTTGTAAACATGTTATTGTCAAGGTAATGACAATCTCCAGGATGACATCCCGAGACGATCACCTTCGGGGCACCAAGAGCAAAGGCATATTTGATAAGATCGACTGTCACACCACAAGAGCACATCGTTTTAATTATTCTGGCGTTGGTACTGTACTGGAGCCTGCTCGTACCGGCAAAATCAGCCCCGGCATAGGAACACCAGTGACAGGCAAACACAATGATTTTTTCTTCCGGCTGATGTAAGGCAGCTCTTAGCTGGGCCTTCATTTGCTTTTCAGCGTAATTGCTTATGGATATGGCATCAAACTCGCAGGAATTGACGCAATTGCCACATCCGCGACATACAGCCTCTGTGATGGATGCCACTTTGTCCTCTATGCGAATAGCGCCAAACAGGCATTGCTTGCTACACTTGCCACAACCCGTGCATTCTTCAATATCCACCTTAGCTATGACGGGCGAGAGCTCTGCCGTGTCTCTATGGAAATGTTTTGACACTTGCATAGCAGCGCTGCCGGCCTGTTCAATGCACTGTTTGATGTCAGCAGGGCTTCCCACGGCACCGGCAAAGTAGACTCCTTTTGTGGGCGTGGAAGTAGGAGACAACTGATTGTCTTCTTTGACGAACCCTCTTTTCCCCAAAGGGACACTCAAAAACCCTGACAGCTCCACTGCTGTGGGGACGACGCCGACCGCAAGGACAACTAGGTCAAACTGCTTCTTCATAAGCCGGTCATGGTCAAGCATGGGATCGGAAAAGGTCAAGGCATGGCCTAGGGTAATTTCAGGAAAAGAGTTGACAAAGATAACCCTCTCCCTCCTTGCCTCCAGAAAGATCTTCTCCTGCCTGTTGCCGCTTGTTCGAATGCCGTTATGGAATACGAATATTTCAAGCTCCGGGAAGCGTTCTTTCAGAAGGAGTGTGTTCTTTACGGTATTCGGGCAACAAAGCTTTGAGCAGTAAGAGAGCTGCCCCTCTTTCTCGGATCTCGAACCCACGCACTGAATAAAGGCAACACTGCCGGGTGCCTGTCCTGTAGACGGCCGGACAAGCTCTCCTTTTGTGGGCCCCTCTGGAGACATCATCCTCTCGAGTTCCATGGAGGTAATCACATCCGGGAATCGGCTGTCTCCATAGCCGTATAATCCTGTCGGATCGTACGGTCTTATGCCGGTGGCACCAATAATTGCGCCCACATGGACGGTTTCCTCTTCAACAACCTGAGAAAAATCGATAGCATGCTTCTTACAGTCTTCTACACACTTCAGGCATGCATCATCAGAGAAATGGATGCAAACCTTGTCATCAATCACATACTGCCTGGGGACAGACTGGAGAAAAGGCGTATAGATCGCTTTCCTCAGTGCGCGATTTTCATTGAAATCATCTTCGGTAAAGACATTGCATCGCTCCAGACACTCACCGCAGAAGGTGCAATCTTCAGTGACATACCTTGGATGCTTTCTTAACGTGACCTCAAAATTTCCAACATAACCCTTGACATCAACGACCTCACTCATAGTGAGTAGCTCTATGTTCGGATGCCGACCGACATCCACCATCTTGGGTCCCAGAATTCAGGGACTGCAGTTTTGATCCGGAAAGATCTTGTTTAGCTGTGCCATCTTGCCGCCAATCGTCGGGCCTCTTTCTACCAGAATCACCTGATGGCCAAGATCAGCCATCTGCAGGCTGGCTTCAATACCGCTTATGCCCCCACCTATGACAAGGGCCTTTTTGGTCATCGGAACCTCAATAGGTGTTAAGGGCTGATCGAGCTTCACATTTTCTATGCCCATAAGGACAAGGTCTATGGCTTTTCGCGTAGCTTCATCAGGCTGATTCGTATGACACCAGGAACACTGCTCCCGAATATTAACCATTTCCATCATGTACGGATTGATGCCCGCCTCTTTGCACACTGAGCGAAATGTCTCATCATGTATCCTCGGAGAACAGGCCGCCACAACGATCCTGTCTAAGTCGAATTCCTGAATGTCACTTACTATCTGGGCCTGTCCCCCTGTACACATGTAAGCATGTTCTCTAACCAGCGCCACGTCGGTCCGGCCTATTGCCTCAGTAATCATCTGGCAATTAACAGTGCCGGCAATATTGGTCCCGCAATGACATATAAAGACTCCTGTGCGATCCTCTGACATCTATTATGAATTCTCCTCTCTTTGGGCTATTTCATCAGGTGTCACAACCCGTTCGCCGGTCTTCTCGACAAAGATGGCGTTTTCACTGCAGTAAAGCTGACATCTGCCGCATACAGTGCACTTTCCATCGTCTAGCAAAACCGGCGGGAAAAAACCTCTTTCATTGGGTACTGTGCCGCGTTCCAACACCTTCTCAGGGCAAAGCCGTATACAGTCATCACAGTCATCACCACCCTTACAATAGTCCGCTATGATTGTTACCTTGCCGACAGGTATGGTACACTCCTGAATGTTCCAATACCGAACAGGTGAAACTTCATGTTTCATGATTTAACTTGCCTCATCGTTTTTTGTTATTCGATTTTCGATTTCAATGTCATTAACTAAAGAACCGTTTCTTTAAGGTCCCCCTTTAAAAAAGGGGGATTTAGGGGGATTTTAAAACTCTTCAAAGAAATCCCCCCCCACCCCCCTTTAGAAAAGGGGGGAGATCTTGAGCTTAAGTTAATGACATTGTTTTCGATTTACGATTTCCTATATTTGTAACCACTCTCAAAGGCCGTCAGATTCAACTCCTCTGTGCCTGGAGGTGCGGACTTCACAATAGCTGCTTTAAAACAGTTTTTGTCAATGATGGATGTTGTTTTGCAGACGAATCCCATCAGGACATTGTTCGCCACTACAACCTTGAAGTTCTCGCGAGCAATCTGAGTTGCCGGTATCTTGTAAACCTTCACGGTCTTGGGTAGCTTTTCAAGCGAACTAAGATCGACCATGGATTCATCCACTACGATTGTCCCCTTATTGTTGATAATCACCTTTCCGCCCCGCTCCTTGGCCACAAGGTCTGACATCATCAGGAGCAAATCCGGAAGCTCCACAAAGGGATAATCAACGTGCTGAGAGGAAAGGAGCACATCCGTCAAACAGCTTCCCCCTTTCATCTCCGGCCCGTAACGCTTCGTCAGGGTGCTGTTCAATTTGGGATCCATGTTCATAGCAGCCTTGATCATAACCTTGCCGCCCTGGACAATACCTTGACCGCCGGTTCCCTCCATGCGAATCTGCATGTACTTGATACCGCTTGCCCTCGATTTATACTTTATATCAAACTTTCCGGCAGCCCCCTTTTTAGTCGATTTGACAAGGCTCAATTGCGGCTTTTGCCGGATAGGATCGTCCCGGAAGATGCCCAGGCTGATCCTCTTCATAAAGTCGCTCTGATCGATGTCTTCTTGACTGAGGGTCTCTTTTATCTTGGCCTTATCCAGAAACAGGGCCTCAAGGGATTTGATCTTGTTGCGTCTTTCATACAGCATGCAGGGAACCAGAATCTCAATAAAGCTCGGCCCTCGGTTTTTCATAGCCGAAACCATGCAATCAATTAGGTGATACGGATGGGCCGAGGTGGAGCGTGCCACAAAGGTATAACCGGCTGCCATGGCCACGGCGACCGGATTAACGGGTGTGTAAGGGTTACCACTCGATGTAGTGATGGTTCGTGCCCCAAAAGGTGTGGTGGGGCCGTGCTGAAAACCAGTCATGCTGTATCCGAAATTGTTCATACAAAACACGTTTATGTCTTGCCCGTGTCGGCCCAGGGCCAAAAAATGATTCCCGCCAATGCCCAGGATATCTCCGTCGCCTCCCATTACAGAGACCTTCAGCTCAGGGTTGGCCAGCTTGACCCCCAGGGCCGTGGGTATGGCGCGACCGTGGGTGGAGTGAATAGTGTCGAGGTTCAGATAGCCTGCAATGCGTGAGGAACACCCGATACCGGACACCACGGTACACTTGTCCGGGTCGTATCCCAGTTGTTGAATAGTCTCTATAAAGGTGTTCTTGATTCTTCCGATTCTACATCCGGAACACCAAATGTTGGGCATCATCTCTTTTCTTAGAATATCAGCATAAGGGTGCTGGTCTATCTCCATGTTTGACTCCCTATGTTTATGTTTGTCATTTTCCATTCGTTATTGTTTATAAGTTATTGGGTCCTCTAATGACTAACTCTTTCCTTGATAGCCTCTAAGACCTCACCAGGTGTGTGGATTCGTCCGCCCATCAGGTTTAAGCCCTGAACCTTCCCTTTCTTGACATAGCGTTCAACTTCTATCCTCATCTGTCCGGCATTGATCTCGGCAACCAGAAATATCCGTTTCTTAGTATCCAGCTCTTGAATAAGATCTTTGGGAAATGGCCAAGCCACTATGAGTCGAATCATGGCAACCTTCAATTTCTTTCTCCGTGCCTGCTTTACGGCTGCCCTGACTGACCGGGATTCAGAACCATAACATATGATAACGACCTCTGCGTCCTTAACTGCCCCTAAGGTCTCATACTTAACAAGCTTTGGGGCATCCTTCTTGAGCTTATGGAGCAAGTATGTAACTAACTTCTCTTGAGCATCAGGATTAATCCTTGGGAGGTAGCTTTCCAGATCATGGGTAAGCCCTGTCCTATGTAACCGGTGCCCTTTTCCTATGACTTCAACATCAGGTGCAAGTGGTATAGGTGGAAGTTTCGGGATACTGATCGGTTCTTCCATATGTCCTATGATTTCATCCAGCATCACGATCACCGGGAACAAATACTTCTGAGAAAGTTTGCAGGCTTTATAAGTCAGGGACAGGGTCTCCTGTACTGAGTTCGGAACCAGAACTATCACTGGCCTGTCTCCATGAGTGCCCCATCTTGCCTGCATCATATCCCCTTGTCCCATCCATGTAGGCATACCGGTGGAAGGCCCCCCCCTTTGCACATTGACACAAATCACGGGAGATTCAATCATGGCAGCAAAGCCAAAGCCCTCAGACATCAAGCTGAAACCGGGACCCGACGTGGCTGTGACAGCAATCGCGCCTGCAAGCCCGGCACCTGCGGCCGCCTGTATCGAACCAATTTCATCTTCCATCTGTATGAAGGCCCCTCCGCGCTTTGGAATAATCACAGAGGCCCGGGTGGCAACCTCAGAGGCCGGGGTGATTGGATACCCTGCATACACAATACGTCTCTTGTCGCCTGCCGCACAGCACAGGCCCTCAACTACAGCATCATTACCTGTCAGCAGTATTCTCTGATTGTCGTCACTCATTCAGCAAACTCCAACAAAATGTAATTTGTGCCCATCCACGAATCGTAAAAACTCAATGGGCACAAGAGAAAGTTTCCAATTCAGAAATGAGCAATTTTCCGCAAGGTCAAGGAAAACAAGGGGTTGCGCGGAGGCGTACCGAGGTACGTCG
>JAIWEZ010000160.1:0-5767 GCA_048631945.1 Gammaproteobacteria bacterium
AATCTCCCCCCTTTGCCAAAGGGGGGTCGGGGGGGATTTTATCCAACTTCTCGAAATCCCCCTAAATCCCCCTTTTTTAAAGGGGGACTTTCAATGGCTTATCCCTTAAGTTAATGACATTGAGTATCAAGCATCCAGTATCCGTCTACCAGAATGGATGACCCCCTATTTTTTTGAAAAGCTATAGCGCTTAGAGGTTTCGGAGTCAATGGAAAACGGGTCGGTTATGGAAATGCATCATCAAGCAGAAATCTTTCAGGCCATGGAAAGGCCTGATTTTTATCCTCACCCCGTGACCACCATTAGACAACGTGAGACCCATATTTCCAAGGTTTTCTTGACAGGCACGTACGTATACAAGATCAAGAAACCGGTCAATCTGGAGTTTTTGGACTTCACCACGCTGGCAAAACGCCGACATTTTTGCGAACAAGAAGTGATCCTTAATCGTCGCTTAACTCACAACGTGTACCTTGACATCGTTCCCATCACCTTCAAAGACGGCCGGTATTACCTATCTGGGTTGGGTGGCCATGTTGAATATGCGGTAAAGATGCGTCAACTCCCTGAGGACTGTTCCATGGTTCGCTTGTTGGGAACAGGAAGGATTGACACGGAGGCTCTTCAGGAGCTATCCCGCATTCTTGCCGGGTTTTATGGCCAGGCCCCCACTGGCGGACACATTAACACCTTTGGGTCATGGGAATCGGTTCGGGCCAATTGCGAGGAGAACTTCAGACAAACGGAAATGTTTGCAGGAAGGATACTTGACGAGCGAATGTTTCAAATTGTTCGGGCCGCCACGCGATCTTTTTTGCGCAGATGGCAAGAGCTCTTTGAGCATCGCATTGAAATGGATAAGATTCGTGATTGCCATGGTGATCTAAGATCCGGCCATGTCTATTTTACCGATGAGATTCAGATCCTTGATTGCATCGAATTCAATGAGCGCTTTAGATACGGAGATATCGCCTCTGATCTGGCCTTTCTGGCCATGGACCTAGATTACGAGGGGTATCCGAAAATCGCCCACAGCCTGCTCAAGGCTTACGTTGGGCATACAAGAGACCAGGACGTGTTTGTCCTGCTCGATTTCTACAAGTGCTACAGAGCCTTTGTGCGAGTCAAGGTCAATTGCTTCCGTCTACAGGAAGGGGATCTTGTTGAAACGGAAAGGGGCAGACTCCTCAAGGAAACCCAGCAATACATGGACCTTGCCTATCGGTATGCCGTGCAGTTCACCCGCCCCACCCTCTGGGTGGTCTGCGGCATGCCTGCTTCGGGTAAGAGTACCATTGCCAAAGAACTGGCCAAGACACTCGGAGTCAAAGTTCTTCGTTCAGATGTGATCCGCAAGGAGTTATTTGGCCTGCAGCCTTACGAGCAAATAGATGTTCCGTTTGAAGAAGGGATCTATTCAAGGGGGGCCAGTTCGCTCACGTATGGAAAGCTCCTCCTGCTGGCACAGGAAGAGATTGATAAAGGTTATTCCGTCATTCTGGATGCAACGTACAGCAGCCGGCACCAGCGCAGTGAAGTCCTTCGTCTGGCAAAGGATATGGACACAAACCTGATGTTTGTAGAGTGCACATGTCCCGAAGCCGTGCTTAAAGAACGTCTGATAAGGCGGGAGGCGACATCTTCAGTTTCTGACGCACGTCTTTACCACTTCGAAGAAATCAAGGCGCGGTTTGAGCCCCTGAATGAGGTGCGTGATGAGATGCACATCGGCGTGGACACCGAAAGGCCTCTGGAAGAGAGTATGGAGCATATCCTTTCCCGGGATTATGTCCTTGAATGCCTGCAAACCGCAGATGCCATGAAAGCGTGAGGTTTGGTGAATAGCTGCAATATTGTCTTTCAGAAAAGGTTTTGGAGTTATCCATTTTGGTAGACCGATACTGGATGCTGGATGCTGGATGCTTGATACTTGATATTTGGTTCTTGATTTTTCATCCAGCATCCAGCGACCAGTATCGAGTATCCATTTGTTGATGCAAAACAAAATTTGCTGATAGATATACGATCATTAGCCCCAAAAGCATCTTCTTAGAATTTACTCACCTTCCACAGTCCATCCGGTGCAAAAATAACTTAGCGCTTATGGGGGCTCAGCGACCAGCTAACTTATCAGTACCGCCCAACTGTCAAAGAGGCGGTTGTAGCGGATAATGTAGGTGCCTCCGTCATCAGCCTGAACCCTGAAATAATCCGTGACTTCGGATCGGGCGTCTACGCTGCTGTCATACCAGCGGTCAACGATCCTGGTAATGTTGAGGACCCGCTCGTTCCACACAAATGAGCGAGGAGATTCATTTGATTTGTAACCCGCGTAACAGGTCACCTGTATAGGTTCAAAGGTGATTGAGCGTTTGGACAGAAAGTCAATGAGACCTGAAACAGCATCCTCAATATCAAGAAAGCAAAACCGATATGCGTCGTAGTCAAGCCCGTAAGGATCAGCAATGCCCCGCCTCCTTGAACCATAACGGGCAAAATACCTGGTTAAAAGAACTTTGCCTGCTGCCTCTGGAAAGGCGGCCAGAATTCCATCTTCGTGTGATTTATCCATGAGCAGGATAAGATCGGACCAGGCCACAAGGTTTTTGGACACCGATTTGGCCTCGTGATCGGCCAGGTCCACACCGTATTCAGCAGCAACCCGTTGCGCCATGTAGGTGGCCGAATTGCCGGGAAGTGCAAGCAATCCCGCTGAATCCGCTGTAAAGCCTTTGAGCCCACTTGAGGCCACAATATTCATAAAAAGGCCTTGAGCAAAAGGACTGCGACAAATATTGCCAGTGCACACAAACAAGATATTTGCTATCTGTTTGGTCATCAATCTGCCTTGCAGGGCGGCACCCTTTCGCGCAGGGTAGCTTCCTTTTCCTTTGTAAGTGCCCGTTGAAGAGTCCACTTATCCTGGCTGTGAGCGTCTTTTTTCTTGATCAGAAGCCAATTGTTTTCTCCCCGCCCTTTCATCTTTACCAGGGTAAACCCACCTTTGAGTATCTTGCCGCAAAGCTCAATGATTATCTTTTCACTTTTAATGGCCTCAAGCGGATCATTTCCTTCAAGGAGGCTGTACTCACCCTGGTCCCATATCACCACTATGCCGGCTCCGTACTGACCGGCGGGAATGATTCCCTCAAAGCCAAAATATTCAAGGGGATGATCATCCACCATAACCGCCAGCCTCTTATCAGCCGGGTTTAAGGACGGCCCTTTGGGCAAGGCCCAGGACTTCAATACCCCGGCAATCTCCAGACGAAAATCGTAGTGGAGCTGCCGCGCATGATGCTCCTGAACTAAAAAGCGCATCTTCATAGAACGATCCTTTGAATTGAATATTGGCGATTGAAGGAAATATCAAACCCAACCTCTAATCTTCAATCGTCAATCGTCAATGCTCGTTGGTTCCAGGATCAAGCAGCTCAGTGGGGGCAAGGTCAGGGAGACTGATTGGGCGAAACCGTGAGAAGGGATTTGCTCTACCTCCACATAGCCCACATTGCCCATGTTGCTTCCTCCATAGTACGCCGAGTCACTGTTGATTCGTTCTGTGTAACCGTACCGGCTTGGCACACCGATTCGATAGCCGTCTCTGGGCACAGGGGTGAGGTTCAGGACACAGACCAGATGATCTTTTTTCCCAAAACGTATGTAAGAGACCACACTGTTTTCGGAGTCGTTACAATCGATCCATGAGAAGCCTTCCGGGAATGGGTCCAGTTCCCACAGGGCAGGATGTTCAAGATACAATTTGCCGAGGTCCAGCAAAAATTGCTGGAATGAGGAACGCAAGGAGTCTGACACGACGTGCCAGTCAAGCCGCCTTTCGTGATCCCACTCGTTCCATGGGGCCAGTTCCGCGCCCATGAACAGAAGTTTTTTCCCCGGGTGTGTGTACATGTACGCCAGAAGCAGTCTCAGATTAGCAAATCTTTGCCATTCGTCGCCTGGCATCTTTCTTAGAAGGGAGCCTTTCCCGTGTACGACCTCATCGTGTGAGAAGGGCAGGATGAAATTCTCACTGTAGGCGTACATCATGGAAAAGGTCATATTATTGTGGTGATATTTTCGGTGCACAGTATCCTTGCTAAAGTAAAGCAACGTATCGTGCATCCATCCCATATCCCATTTGAAGCCAAAACCAAGACCTCCCAAGTGGGCCGGCATAGTAACCCCTGACCATGCAGTTGATTCTTCTGCGGCCGTAAAACATCCCGGAAACAGCCCGTAGACTGCCTTATTGAGCTTCCGGAAAAATTCTATAGCCTCCAGGCTTTCATTCCCTCCGTATCGATTTGGAATCCACTCCCCGTCTTGCTTTCCATAATCGAGATAGAGCATGGAGGCGACCGCATCGACCCTGAGGCCGTCAATATGGTACTTGTCTAACCAGAACAGGGCATTGGCCAGGAGAAAATTACACACCTCGTGTCGTCCAAAGTTAAAGACAAGGGTTCCCCACTCTGCGTGTTCGCCCTGACGGGGGTCACGGTGCTCGTAAAGGGCACTGCCATCGAACAGCCGCAAGCTGTAGTCGTCTTTCGGAAAATGGGCCGGCACCCAGTCCAGAATGATCCCTATGCCGTGCTGGTGGAACATGTCCACGAAATATTTGAAATCGTCTGGTGTCCCGAAGCGGCTCGTGGGTGCATAGTAGCCTGTGACCTGATAACCCCAGGAGGCATCAAAAGGATGCTCTGCCACAGGCAGGAGTTCCACATGAGTGAACCCAAACTTCTTGACATGTTCAAGCAATCTGGGAGCCAGCTCTCGATACGTGAGCCATCTGTTTCCCTCTTCGGGCACGCGCATCCAGGAGCCAAGATGGACCTCGTAGATAGCCATTGGTTCCTGGCGGAGGTCATGCCGGCCCCTGTTGGCAATCCACAGGTCATCATGCCATTGATAGGTCTCCAGATCCCAGACGATGGAAGCAGTTCCCGGCCTTAGTTCCATGGCGAATGCATAAGGGTCGGTCTTTATCCTTAGCTCTCCTTTAGCAGTCTTGATTTCATATTTGTAAAGGGTGCCTGCTTTCAGTCCGGGCACAAAGATCTCCCAGATCCCGGAATCGCCCATCCGTCTCATCGGGAAAAGCCTGCCGTCCCAGTTGTTGAAATCGCCGATAACACTGATTCTTTTCGCGTTTGGAGCCCAAACGGCAAATGAGACGCCTGCTACAGCATCTATTTCATGCAAGTGAGCCCCGAGTCTCTCATAAAGGCGGTGATGGGTCCCTTCTCCTGCCAGATAGAGGTCCATATCCCCGAGGGTCGGCAAGAACCGGTAAGGGGCATCGCTCTCCCAGTTGTTTCCATCTGAAAAGGTGAAACGAATCCTGTAAGGGAAGGGGAGGCGTTGCCTAGGAATAAAGGCAGCAAAAAGTCCACCCGCATGACACCTCTCCATAGGAAAAGGCTTTCTCCTGTTAATGAGGACCTCTGCATTGATTGCCTCGGGGTGGAAAGCTCTTACTACGATCCCAGCTTTGCCTTCGATCGTATGTCTGTGTGCCCCCAGAATGCTGTGCGGGTCAGGGTGCTCGACTCTGACGAGCCTTTCTATGTCTTTTGGGAGAATTCCTTTCAGTAAAGAACTTTTTGTCATTTTGCTTGCCCGTATAAAGTTGATGGTTGACAGATTGTTGCCCAAACAAAAATTCCTTTGAGCGGTCATTAAGGCGTTTTTTGCTAATAAATCTTGATGGTATCGTAAAAAGTCAAAAGACTCCCTCTCCCTTGGCCGACTTCGCCAT
>JAIWEZ010000161.1:0-5718 GCA_048631945.1 Gammaproteobacteria bacterium
ATGGGAGGGACGGAGGCATAGCCGGAGGCCCTCCCATGGCAGCATGTTAGTGTGCAGCCGTTCTTTTCATCACCCGTTCCATGGCCTTGAAGTAATCTCTCTCTACTTTCAAGTTTGACACCTTGCAGTAGCGTTGGGTGGTCTTGATCCGGGTATGTCCCAACAAATCCTGGATGGTGACAAGATCGGCTTCTGCATTGAGCAATTGGGTAGCCATCGTATGTCGGAGATGATGGCAGGAGACCTTCAGGCCTGTCTTCTTCGCGTAGTATTCTATGCGTTTCTGGATCCCCCGCACCGAGATAGGTTTTCCTGTGTGAGGACCTTTTTGAACCAGGAACACCTTTGCTGATCTTGATGGGGGCCTCACCTTCACATATTGCCCAAGGGTCCTTAGAGCATCATCGCTAATGTAGACTACCCTGTCTTTGGCTCCCTTGCCGTTTTCTACCACGATGCGCCTGCGCTTTGCATCGATGGCCCTGAGGCTGAGATTGGCTGTCTCTTCAACCCTCAGGCCGGATCGCAGCATGAGCCGGAACATGGCCTGGTCCCGCCTGTTGCCGATAGCGTTTAGCAATATGACAACCTCCTCATTCCTCAGATATCTGGGAAGAGGCCTTGATAGTCGCTGGGCATAGCCTCTTTTGACGGGGTTGGTGATGGGGATTTCCTCCTCATAGCGCAGGTAGTCATAGAACCCACGGATGCTGTCCAGATGACAGTTGATCGTTTTTGGCGCTAATCTCTTGTTGCGAAGGCGATCGATATAAGCCTGAATCTTCTTGTGAGTAACTTCTTCTACAGGCACATCCAGCCACAGGACAAAATGCCTAAGAGTGTTCATGTAGTTCTTCACGGTGTGATTTGAGCAATTCCTTCTTTTCAAATACTGTCTGTAGTTGACTATTGAGTTGATAATGGCCATCGATCTCCCCCCTTTCTATGATAGACATAGCCCTGAAGTATTCCTCTTCCCTCGTTTTGTCTGTAAGCCTGGCGTAGCGACGAGTCATCTCTATGCTGCTGTGGCCGAGCAATTGCTGAAGACATTCCAGACGCATTCCAGCATTCAATAGCTCGCTTGCACAGGTGTGTCGAAGGCAATGCAAAGTATATCCGTTGTTGGCCAGATCAGCCTTTACGAGATACTTCATAAACATGGCACGAGCACCTTGATAGGTAATGGTGTCTCGGCCCTGGGCGTAAAAGACAAAGGCCTTTTCAGGATCTCGCTTCTTAAACCACTTCGCCAAAGCACTGTGCGCATCATCACTCAAGTAGACCACCCTGCCTACACGGTTCTTCTGGGCTTCATAGATCTCAATCCTTCGCTCTTTCAAACTGACGTCTCGAACTTTGGTGTCCAACAACTCCCCGATTCTCATCCCGGTTCTTAACAGCACCAGGATCATCGTCCGGTTGCGAACGTCTTTGATAACGCCGAGCAGTCGCTTCACATCATCCGGGTCTATGGCCCTGGGCAGGGCCTCGGGAATCTTGATCGCAATCCTCCTCGACAGTACACGGTGATCAACAATCTCCTCATCAATCAGAAACCGCAAAAAAGCCTTCACGGCCCGCAGTCTAGTGTGCACTGTAAGTGGTTTTAGACCACGGTCCTGCTCCCGTTCAATAAAGGCGTAGAGGTCTTCTCTGGTGACTTGTTCAAGGTGGGGCTTGCCAGTTGCTGTGATAAAAGACAGAAAAAGCTCAATGGCCGTACAGCTACTTCGCATTGTGTTGGGCCGGCAACCTCTCCGATACTGATCCCGCAAATACTGCTCAGCATAGTGGCTGCCCAAAAGCTGCGCGCCAGAGAGCTTGTCCAGCAAACGCTCAAGCGCTCGCTGGCGCAATTCCTTGTATGCTGTTTCAACATCCGGCCTTTGGACAGGGCAAGGTTTAGGTTGAATCTCGGGCTCAATGGCGTTATAAAAGAAGGGAACTTCACCGAGATCACAGAGATCGACACATTCACATGGTTCAAGTAATCTGTAGTTTTGACACGGTTGTCTGTCAAGGGTCATGTCTGCCTCCTTTCATTGTTTTGCCAGAAAAACCAAATTTTCTCAAAGATTGCCCACATTTTCGGCAATTCTTGAAATCTGATCTTCTTTGCCCGATAACCATAGACGACGAAACGTCTCGAACAGAAAGGTCAAGCTTTTAATCAAGAAATGTCACTGCTAATATTCTATCTCCTTATCGCCCTATTCTTTTCATTCTTATGTTCACTCCTGGAATCCATGCTACTCTCCGTCAGCCACTCTTATGCAGTAGTCCTAGAAAAGAAATCTCCCAGAACGGGACGCAGGCTTGATCGGTTGAAACGAAACATTGATAGACCTCTTGCTGCAATTCTCAGCCTGAATACCATTGCGCACACGGTAGGTGCAGTCGGAGTGGGTGCCGAGGCAGCAAAGTTGTTTGGCAGCGCGTCCGTCGGTGTCGCTTCAGCAATATTGACACTGCTCATTCTGGTTTTCTCTGAGATTATACCAAAAACTCTGGGCGCATTGTACTGCCGAGAGCTCGCTCCGGTTGGAACCTTCATGATCCATTGGCTTACCTGGGGACTTTATCCCTTGGTTCTACTTTCTCAAAAAATAACCCAATTGTTAGTTGGCCGAAGAAATTCTGCTATTGTTAGTCGGGAGGAGTTCCGCGCCCTGGCAGATCTGGGAGTTGAAGAAGGCGCAGTCCTGGAATCCGAGTCGCGAATTTTCCAAAATGTGATGCGGTTTAGTTCACTCAGAGCTAGGGATATCATGACTCCGCGTTCGGTTCTATTTGCCCTTCCGGAAGACATGTCCATTGGAGAAATTCTCGCAAATAGAGTCGAATTACGATTTTCCCGGATTCCCATCCATCCACGCGAGGGAGAAGGTATCAACTATTACATTCTCAAAAATGAGGTTCTTTTAGCTGCTGCGCACGATGAGAGAGAAAAGAGATTAGTCCAATTAGGAAGGAAAATTCTGGTTGTCCCCGAAACGGTTTCCTTGCCCCGCTTATTTGAGAAGTTCCTACATCAGAGGGAACTCATTGCTCTGATAGTGGATGAACATGGCGGCGTTTCTGGCATCGTTACTATGGAAGATATTTTAGAAACCATCGTCGGCATTGAAATTGTTGACGAAAAAGACGAAACAGTAGATTTGCAGCGTCTGGCCCGACAGCGATGGGAAAAACGTGCCAGAGCGCTGGGGCTAATTCCAGATTCAGAGGATGCATCGTCCTGACATCAGGTTACACGCCCGCTGGCTCATCAAGATTTCGCCCACCCAAGGGTTTGTACAGAATTTGCGGTATCATGTAGGGATCTCTGATGAAGTGGAGTCCAAATGCGCTTGGTGACAGTTGACTTTTCTACCTATCATGAATCGGTTCCATTGGCACTTGATAAAATCGGTGCTAAGGAGACTCTCTCAAAACAATCCGCAATCCTGATAAAACCCAACCTTACCAATGCTTCACGCCACCCGGTTACAACATTGGTGGACTGCTGTGAAGCTGTGGTCGAATATGTGCGCTCATGTTCCAAGGCTGACATTATTATTGCCGAAGGGCCTGGTGATCCGTCCCTTGAAACGGAGGAAATCTTCGACTTACTTGGATACAGAAAGATGGCAATACGTCAAGGTATTCAACTTGTGGATTTGAATACCGCGCCACTTAAGAAACTCAAAAACAAGGATTCATCTGTTTTCCCAGAGATATATCTCCCCGAGATTGCATTCACTCACTTCATCATTTCCATTCCGGTACTAAAGGCCCATTCTCTGGCCGCCATAACCGGAACACTGAAAAATATGATGGGTTTTGCCCCACCAGAATATTATTCAGGAAAATTTGGGGTATGGAAAAAAGCAGCGTTTCATGGAAATGTGCATCAGGCAATTATTGATCTGAACAGATACCGGAGTGCCGATCTATCCATAATGGATGCAACCATTGGACTTGCGGAGTATCATCTCGGAGGTCCTCGTTGCAATCCACCGGCAAATAAAATCATTGCGGGATTTAATCCATTGGAAGTGGATCGCAAAGCAGCAACCCTTCTCGGACTCGAATGGAAAAGAGTACCACATCTTGTATTGCAAAATCAGTAGTCCATGGGAGAGTCCCATGGGACTGTCAAAGGCTCCATGCATTGCTTTTGAGGATGTACGTGTCTGGGGCTTTTCTTGTTTTTGTGGCAATCGGAGGGCCTCATGATGGATAGTAAACCGACACATGAAGAACTGGAACAAAGTGTCAAGGAGTTAGAGAAAGAAGCAGTTAAGCGCAAGCGGGCTGAGGAGGAACTACGTGAAACGATTAGGCGAATAGAGATTGCTTATGACCAATCAATAATATATGCCCGGCAACTCAATGAAGAGATAGCCGAGCGCAAGCGGGCCGAGCAGGCACTGCAAAAAGCACACGACGAGTTAGAAAGACGGGTTGAGGAGCGGACGGCCGAGCTTTCAAGAACCAACACGCTCTTAAAAAAGGAAATCGGAGTGCGCAAACGCATGGAGGGAGAACTGCAAAAGCTGAACAAGGAGCTTAAAAACTTTGTCGGTTTTGTCTCCCATGAACTTATAAACCCCATAACCTACATCCAGGGTTTTTCTTCATTTCTGCTTGATAGTTATCAAGGGAAATTGGGGGGGCAAGGCCGGACGTGCCTTGAACGGATTACAGCCAATTCGCGCCGAATGGAGGCATTGGTCTGTGATCTCCTGACATTGTCGAGCATCGGCAAGGTAGTCTCTATACACAGTCATGTTCCTTCCCGTGAGATAGTGAAAAATGTAACCGCAAGCCTCCAAGACACACTGAAAGAGAACGGGATCGAGCTTGTCGTGGCGGATAATCTCCCCAGCATCTACTGTGATAGAAAAAGGATCTTTCAGGTTTTTGAGAACCTGTTTGTAAATGCTATCAAGTTTACGCGCGACACCAAGAACCCAAGGATCGCTATTGGATACGAAGATACGGGAAGCCATCATCGGTTTTACCTGAAGGATAATGGCATCGGGATTGATCCGAGATATCACCGCAAAATATTTGAGATGTTCCAGCGGTTAAAAGAGATAGAATATGAGGAAGGGACAGGCTTAGGGCTCTCAATCGTTGAGATGATTGTCAATGATCACGGTGGAAGGGTCTGGGTGGAGTCTGAAAAGGGAAAGGGCGCAACCTTCTATTTTGTCTTACCTAAGGCAGCCTGACCCCGCCCGACGTCGTTAAGACTGATCCTACTATCACAAGATAGAAACTGTTCTTTCGCGATTCGACCCCGAGTTTCGGGTCATTTGCTTTGACAAGAGCCCCAGTGCAACGGTTCAACACAATTTGGTCCAGACCTTAGGATAATTGCAGATGTCCCAGGAGGTCACTACAAGGTTTCGTAAAAAGCTTCGTATCAAGTATCTTCTTGATCGTATTCTTGCTTGGATTTTACTCATCATTCTGGGACCCTTTATTCTTCTCATTGCTCTCCTAATTAAGCTTGAAGGTTTTCTCAAACCCGAAAATTCAGGCCCCGCTTTCCACAGGGAACCCCGCATATCCGAAGGCCGGGTGTTCCGGATGCTAAAATTCCGAACCGTCACGACATCTCACATCCGTTGGATTCGCGAGAAATCCGAGTCCAGAAGCAGTTCTTATCCGACAAAGAACAGGACGCGTCTGGGGAAAATCATTATGCACTCGTATCTCGATGAA
>JAIWEZ010000162.1:0-5700 GCA_048631945.1 Gammaproteobacteria bacterium
CTTTTGCGTTTTCCGGGAAGGTTCTTGTCAGGCTGGAATAGCGCACCTCGCCCATGAGAAATCCTTGAAAATCACCTTTCGGCTTTTTTGAGTCAAGAATGAAGGGGTTTTCGCCTGCCTCTTTACGTCTCGGATCATATCGGTACAAGGTCCAGTAACCTGATTCCACGGCCCGCTTCTCTTCGTGTTGGCTCCGGCCCATGTTGATTCCGTGATTGATACAGGGCGCATAGGCTATGATCAGAGACGGCCCGTGATAGGTTTCAGCCTCAACCAACGCCTTCATCAGTTGATTCTTGCTGGCACCCATGGCAACGGATGCCACATACACGTAACCGTAAGTCATGGCCATTCTTCCCAGGTCTTTCTTGCAGGTCGGTTTGCCCCCTGCTGCAAACTTGGCCACGGCCCCAGTGGGGGTTGCCTTTGAGGACTGGCCGCCGGTGTTGGAATAGACTTCCGTATCCATGACCAGGATGTTGATGTCATGGCCCGATGCAATCACATGATCCAATCCACCGTACCCGATGTCATAGGCCCAGCCATCACCGCCAAAGACCCAGATCGATTTTTTGACGAGGTAATCACTTCGATCAAGGATTTCGTCAAGCATGGTACTGGTGGATGCGTCTTGATCGAGTATCTCAAGTTCGGCAAGCTCTTCTATTTTGCGGCCGTACTCCCTGGATTTATCAGCATCATGCATGTTTTCCAGCCACTGCTCAAATGCCTCTTTGAGCTTTTTTGAAACCTCGGCATTTGTGGCCTCACGAATAAGGTCAGCGAGTTTCTCCCGCCTCTGGGTCACACCCAGTTCCATTCCAAAGCCGTACTCTGCATTGTCCTCGAAAAGAGAATTGGCCCAGGCAGGACCATGCCCATCTTCATTTACGGTATACGGACAGCTTGGTGCAGATCCACCGTAGATGGAGGAACAGCCCGTGGCATTGGCGATCATCATCCGATCGCCAAATAGTTGTGTGATGACTTTCACATAAGGGGTCTCACCACAGCCCGGACAGGCGCCGGAGAATTCAAAGAGGGGCTGCCGGAACTGGCTCCCCTTGACCGAAGTGGCAGGCATCAGGTCGTCCATGACAGGAAGTTCGGTTGAGAATTTGTGATTAGGGACCTGCGTTTCTGTTTGCGTTCCCAGCGGTCGCATAACGAGAGCCTTTTTCTTGGCCGGACATATATCAGCACAGTTTCCGCAACCCGTGCAGTCAAGGGGGCTCACCTGAACCCTGAACCTCAATCCCTTCAACTCTTTTCCCTTGGCCTTTGAAGTGACAAAATCCTTCGGGGCTTTCCTAATGTCATCTTCCCGTGCCAGGACCGGCCGAATGACGGCATGGGGACAAACAAAGGCGCATTGATTACACTGTAAGCAGTTTTTCGGAATCCACTCGGGCACATTGATGGCAACCCCTCTCTTTTCGTACTTGGTCGTCGCTGTAGGAAATATGCCATCCGGGCTGAAGGCGCTTACTGGAAGCTTATCCCCCTGTTGCGCCAGCATGGGCCTCATGACCTTGTTCACAAATCCAGGCTCATCCGCTTCAAGGTAGGCCTCGTGGCCGGCAGTAGCCCATGATTTTGGGACCTTGATCTTTTTCAAGGCCCCTAAAGCCTTGTCCACGGCATCTATGTTCATCTGGACGATCTTCTCGCCCTTTTTCCCGTACGTCTTTTTGATTGCCTCCTTGATGTATTTGAGCGCCTCTTGGGAAGGAATCACCTTGGCGATTTGGAAAAATGCCGCCTGCATGACCATGTTTATCCGTCCGCCCAGGCCAACTTCAGAGGCGATCTTAACGGCATCAATATTGTAGAAGTCCAATTTCTTCTGGGCAATGGTCCTTTTCATATGATCAGGAATCCTGGTCCCCATCTGTTTCACCGTCCAGGGCGAGTTTAGCAAAAAAGCGCCCCCCTCCCTGATTCCTTCCAGGATCTCATACTGGGTGAGGAACGCAGGGTTGTGACAGGCAACAAAATCAGATTGGGTCAACAGGTAGGGAGATTGGATCCTGTGAGGCGAAAATCTGAGATGGGATATGGTGATCCCCCCTGACTTCTTGGCATCATAGGAAAAGTAGGCCTGTGCATACATGTCGGTATTCTCGCCGATGATCTTGATGGCGTTTTTATTGGCCCCAACCGTGCCATCGGCTCCGAGTCCCCAGAACTTGCACCGCACCGTGCCTTCAGCGGTCGGATGGATCTCATCGCCTGCTTCCAGGGAGGTATGTGACACATCGTCCACAATGCCAACCGTAAAGTGGTTCTTCGGGGCTGATGCGTGGAGATTATCAAACACGGCCTTCACCATCGTTGGGGTAAAATCCTTGCTTCCCAGGCCGTATCTTCCTCCTACAATAACAGGATGCTCTGCCCTTTCCTGAAAGACAGTGCACACATCCTGATAGAGAGGCTCCCCCACTGCCCCTGGCGCCTTGGTCCTGTCCAGGACCGCTATTCTCTTGCCTGTGGCCGGAAGGGCCCTTAAAAAGTGCTCTTTTGAAAATGGGAGATAGAGCCGGACCTTGACGAGCCCGACCCTCTCGCCCAGTCCGTTAAGGTAGTTGACCGTCTCCTCGATCACATCACAGCTCGATGCCATGGATATGATGATTCTGTCTGCTTCAGGGTCTCCCACGTAGTCAAAAAGATTGTATGTTCGACCCACCAGGGCGCTCACCTTTTGCATCTCTTCGTGGACGATATGAGGAATCTTTTCGTAAAAAGGATTGGCCCCCTCCTTGTTCTGGAAAAATATGTCAGGGTTCTGGGCAGTGCCTCTTAGCTGCGGATATTCCGGGTTCATACAACGGCTTCTGAAATCATCGATTGCCTCCCGGTCTACAAGGGCCGCCATGTCATCATAATCAATAAACTCTATCTTCTGTATCTCGTTGGAGGTCCTGAATCCGTCGAAAAAGTGAATAAATGGAAGGCTTGCCCGGATACTGGCAAGATGGGCCACAAGGGCGAGATCCATGTTTTCTTGAACCGATGCCGAGGCAAGGAGGGAGAAGCCTGTCTGTTTGACGGCATTGATATCAGAATGGTCTCCGAAAATGGAAAGGGCATGGCCGGCAATAGCTCGGGCCGAGACATGAAACACAACCGGCATGATTTCACCCGCAATCTTGTACATATTGGGAATCATAAGGAGCAGGCCCTGAGATGCCGTAAAGGTTGTGGACAAGGTGCCCGCGGAAAGCGCTCCGTGAACCGCACCTGCCGCACCTCCTTCTGACTGCATTTCCATCACTTTCAAGACCTGGCCAAAGATGTTTTTTCTTCCGTGGGCAGCCCATTGATCACAGTATTCTCCCATACTGCTTGAAGGCGTAATTGGATAGATGGCTGCCACGTCGCTCATGGCATAGGCCACATGGGCCGCTGCCTCGTTTCCTTCAACGGTCTTTGTCGTTGTGCTCATGCTTTTTCTCCCTTCATCGTAAGTAGTGTCCGTCGATTGTTGTTAGTTGTCCGTTATGGAAAAGGGAATCGCTGTTGTTATGTTGTCGAGTTACTTGAACTATATGCGTTAAACTATATGGCATCAAAAAGTCAACTATATTGTATCCGTTTAAAGGTTCAAGGGTTCAGGGTTGACCGAAAACCGAGGCGTGGCAGTTGAACGGATACACATTATCTTGGGGTGCATATCCTTGCTTTCTTGCAGTGCAATGAAGAAAATGGTTTTCATAACCGGTCCACGACACATTGAAAATTCCTTGACCTGCAGCTTCCAACAGTGCTATAGAAATTATTGTGTGGTGCTTGGGAGCGCCGTTTCAATCCAAATCGCAAAAAGCGATTTCCTATCAGCTAGACAACTCTCACTCAAAGATTTTGATTATGGCCGACAAAAAACAGTGCGGGAATTATGCTCCGTGGGAAAAATCGTTTAAAAAGATCCTCGATCCTGTGGAGGAGTTTGTTCATGATGAGGCATCAGGCGGTCTGTTGTTAATGGCCTGTGCCGTATTGGCCATGGTGATAGCTAATAGTGGATTGGCCAATTTCTATGATGGAATACTGCACACCAGGCTCACCGTTAATCTGGGTGAGTACTCTGTGAGTCATACCGTCCATCATTGGATTAATGATGGTCTGATGGCTTTGTTTTTCTTTGTGGTCGGCCTGGAAATCAAACGCGAGATCATGGTGGGAGAACTTGCCGATTTACGGCAGGCGGCCCTGCCCATTGCCGGAGCCATCGGCGGAATGGTGGTGCCGGCTTTACTCTTTTTTGTCTTAAACCGCAGTGGTGAGGCAGCAAACGGCTGGGCCATTCCCATGGCAACTGATATTGCCTTTGCTGTGGGGGTACTGGTCTTGCTTGGCAACCGGGTGCCCAAGACGTTGATGGGGCTCTTGCTGGCCGTTGCCATTGTCGATGACCTGGGAGCGGTGATGGTCATTGCCCTGTTTTATACCAGTGAGATTGTCTGGGGGGCCTTGCTGTTGGTGGGGATTTTCTTTTTCCTGCTTCTCTGTCTCAATTTTATCGGTATACGCACCCCGGTTCCTTATTTTGTGTTGGGTACATTCATGTGGCTGGCAATGATGGAATCCGGAGTCCATGCCACCCTTGCCGGCGTGTTGACGGCAATGATGGTCCCGGCCAGATCAAAATGCCAGGCCCCCATGTTCAGTCATCAGATCCATGATCTGATGGCCCGTTTTGATAAGGTGCATGAGCCGGGTAAGGGTATTATGGAAAACAATGAACAGCAGGCAGTGCTCAGGGGCCTGGAAAATGGTGTACGCATGATGGAAACCCCGTTGCAGCGTTTGGAGCATGGGCTGCATCTGTGGGTCGCCTTTTTAGTGCTCCCTGTTTTTGCCCTGGCAAATGCCGGAATTCCGGTGGAGCTGTCCACCTTACCGGAAACCCTGACTCATCCTGTTACCCTTGGCATTGTCCTCGGGCTGGTCGGAGGGAAACTCCTGGGTATTTTTCTGCCCTGCTGGCTGGTAGTAAAAAGCGGTATCAGCCGCTTGCCGGCTGGTATCACCTTTAATCATCTGGGTGGCCTGTCGTTGCTTGCCGGTATCGGCTTCACCATGTCGATTTTTATCGGTGAGCTTGCCTACAGTTCACAGGAAACCTACCTGCTCTATGCCAAAACAGGAGTTATTGTGGCCTCACTGCTGGCAGGGAGTTTGGGCTACACCTGGCTCTATATTACAGGGAAAAAGAGCGCGTAAAAATCTTTGAAAATTCCTTGACCTGCAGCTTCCAACAGTGCTATAGGAATTAATTTAAATGTTTAAGTTGTTTGCGGACAACTCCTTACCGCGATTCAGGCGCAATCAGAGAAAGGTTTGTCATGAAAATACTCGTGATCAACACAGGGAGCTCATCCATCAAGTATGAATTGTTCGACGTGGAACACCGCAAGATACTGGCAGGAGGCCTGGCTGAAAAAATCGGTGAAGAAAGCGGCGTTCTTACACACAGAACAGTCCTGCCCAATGGTGAATTCGAAAAAAATGTGGACGAGAGTATGATCGCTGACCATCGTGAGGGACTAAACCGCATTGTGGGCCTGCTGGTTGATCCAAAACACGGGGTCATTGCGGACAAGACCGAGATTTCGGCTGTGGGTCACCGCGTGGTCCACGGCGGTGAGGCGTTTCACTCAACCGTGATCATTGATGAAGACGTGATCGCAGCCATTA
>JAIWEZ010000163.1:0-5678 GCA_048631945.1 Gammaproteobacteria bacterium
GAGGGATTAATGTTTTTGCCTTTCTTCCGGAAAGGCAACAAAATCTTGATTATCGTGTAAATCCTGTCTAAAAATTATTCATTTATGCACAATTATTTATGTCGGCATGTATAGACAAAGGAGGTTGGAATGGAAAAGGAAAGCCTTAATATTCTCATTGGCGGGGAAGCGGGCGGGGGTCTTGTCACAATTGGACAGATACTTGCAAAAAGCCTTGTCCGTAAGGGCTATTCTATCTTGGTTACGCAGGATTACCAGTCCCGTATTCGTGGTGGCCATAATACTTTTGGGATTAGAGTCGGCATAGAGAAGATTTTAGCCCCTAAGGAATCCATCGATCTCCTGATTGCTCTAAATGAAGAGACTGTATGGCTTCATAAAGAGGAACTGTCTCATGGAGGACGGGTGATTGTGGACGGTGCCTACTGTATTGGCGATATTGTGTGTGTTGAGGTACCTTTCAGTCAACTGGCCGATAAAAGGTATGAGAATACGGCTGCCCTCGGGGTGGCATGTTCACTCCTGGGGTTAGACGAGAAGTTAGTGGCCGCAACCCTGAAAGACTATATCGGTAAAAAAACCACAGAGGTCGTAGAGACCAACCTTGATGTTCTTAGCAAGGCTTACAGATGGGGAGGCGACCAATCTCCTTCGGTTTCCATA
The DNA here is from genome assembly GCA_048631945.1 of Gammaproteobacteria bacterium. Classification (GTDB taxonomy): domain Bacteria; phylum Desulfobacterota; class Desulfobacteria; order Desulfobacterales. Next base: position 664 of record JAIWEZ010000163.1, read on the forward strand.
AAATTGAAGCCTGTTTCTAAGCCTGAAAAGCGGTTGATGATGAACGGGAACGAGGCAATCGCTTTGGGGGCCTTTTCTGCCGGGGTCAAATTCTGCGCATTCTATCCCATGACTCCGGCAACGTCCATTGTAATGTATCTTATAGCCCACGCCAAAGGCATGGGGATCGTTGTGGAGCAGGCAGAGGACGAGATAGCCGCCATAAATATGGCTATAGGTGCCTCCTTTGCAGGAGCATCGAGTATGGTCGCGACTTCCGGTGGAGGGTTTGCATTGATGACCGAGGGTGTCAGTCTTGCCGCCATGACAGAGACGCCCATTGTTATCGTGGTTGCCCAGCGCCCTGGACCTGCAACCGGCCTTCCCACTCGAACCGAGCAGGGGGACCTGGAATTCGTTCTGCATTCAGGTCACGGGGAATTCCCACGGGCCGTTTTTGCACCGGGATCTATTGAAGAATGTTTTGATTTAACCCGGCGAGCCTTTGAATTGTCGGAGCGTTATCAGGGCCCGGTTTTTCTTTTGACAGACCAGTATCTGGCCGATTCCTACCGGGCTGTGGACACCTTTGATATTAAGAACCTTCCCCAATTCGGCCCGAGTGATGTCACGACGGTTTCCGATACACCCTACAATCGCTACCAGATCACAGAGAGTGGAATCTCTCCAAGGCTTCTGCCTGGCTTGACTCAGCATCTGGTAGTAGCGGATAGTGACGAACATACTGGCGATGGTCATATTACTGAGAATCTTTCCGTACGTAAACAGATGGTTGAAAAACGACTGAGAAAAGGCAGAGGAATCCTTGAAGAAGTGATTCCCCCGGAAAGATCAGGGGAAGTGCATCCGGACCTGCTGATCGTCTCATGGGGATCGAGCCGGGGAGCAGTACAGGAAGCAGCCTCCATGCTTAGAGTAGAAGGACGGAGTGTATCCATTCTTCACTTTTCACAGGTCTGGCCTCTACTGCCCTCGCAGTTTTTAAATACCCTTCATGAGGCAAAGGAGGTCGTTTGCGTGGAAGGCAATGCAACAGGACAATTTTCAAGGTTGATCGGGCGGGAAACCGGATTCCAATTCCCTAAAAGGGTGTTGAGGTATGACGGGTTGCCCATAACACCGGAATATATCCGCCTGCAAATAAAAAAGATTGAGACACGGGGGAAGTGATATGGTTACCATGGATGATTACGGACAGTATGATACGGCCTGGTGCCCTGGGTGTGGAAACCATGCCATTCTTGAGGCGGTCAAGCGGGCTCTGGTGGCAAGCCACTTGAAGCCCTCCAAGATTTTGTTTGTTTCAGGAATCGGGCAGGCTGCTAAAGCCCCTCACTATCTGAATGCAAATCTCTTTAACGGTCTTCACGGTAGGTCCCTTCCTGTAGCCACAGGCGCCAAGCTTGCCAATCCCGACCTTGTCGTCGTTGTGGAAAGCGGTGATGGGTGTAACTACGGTGAGGGAGGCAATCATCTGCTTGCGGCCATTAGAAGGAACATTGATCTGACTCTCCTTGTTCATAACAATCAAATATACGGTTTGACCAAGGGGCAGGCAAGTCCCACGTCAGAGGAGGGGTTTGTTACCAAGGCTCAACCCGACGGTATGATGTTGTACCCATTCAATCCCGTGGCTGTGGCCACTGCCATGAAAGCAAGTTTTGTAGCCCGCGGTTTTTCCGGAAATACTGACCACTTGTCAGATCTGATTCGTCAGGCCATTAACCACCGAGGTTTCGCACTTGTAGACATCCTTCAGCCCTGTGTCTCCTTCAACAAGGTGAACACCTACGCATGGTATAAGGAGAGATGCAAGCCCCTGCCACAAGAATATGATCCCACAAGTCATGAGACGGCCCTGAAGGTGGCCTTTGAGTGGGAGGACCATATCCCTATCGGCCTTATATATAGAAATGACAGACCACCCTATGAACAACGTATCCCAGCCCTAAGAGAAGCCCCCCTCATCCAAAGGACGGTTGACAGAAAAAGGCTTCACAATATCATGGAAGGTTATTTTTAATAGGGACGAGTATGTTCTAATAAAAATAAGAGGGGAGATAATAATGGACGCTATTGAGTGTATCAAAACAAGGATGAGCATACGCAAATTCAAACCTAAACCTGTTCCAAAGGAGGTGCTCTTGGAGGTAATCAATATTGCCAAATGGAGCCCTTCATATAAAAACAGCCAACCATGGGAAGCCGTAATACTTTCAGGTGATAAAAAAGAGGCATTATCAAAGATGCTGATCGGACTTCTGAAAAATGGCACAAAGCCATGTCCTGATCTGCCAGCCCCTGAATCATGGCCGTCGGCTGAGGCTGCAAGAATTGATCATCTTTTCAAAATGCGCTCTGCAGCTACCGGCATCGATATGAATGATCCTGAAAATTTAATAAAAGCAAAGAAAGCAAATTTCAGTTTCTATGGTGCACCGCATGCCATCTATCTATTCCAGGATGCCTCTCTGACTCCATGGTCCCTGTTTGACTTGGGATTGTTCGCCCAGAGTTTAATGCTTTCCGCACATGCCAACGGCCTCGGTACTGTTCCCCAAGCGTTTGCAACCGATTATGCTCAGGACATAAAGAGGTTTCTTTTCATTCCTGAAACAAAACGCCTCGTTCTTGGTATATCAATTGGATATCCTGATATGGAATCCCCAGTTAACGCATTCAGAACTGACAGGGTTGAAACAGATGAAATTGTGAAATGGATTGAGTGATAGGATGCCGGAAACAGCTCGCAAGGTTAACACATTGAAATGATTACACAGTTTAAAACTCTAGTGGGGGACATGGTTAATATTTTAAGTTGCCTGAATGTTAGTTTTATGTTACGTAAAGATGATGCTAAGAAAGTTGAAAAAGGATGCCCCCAAAGAGCTAAGCCGTTAAATCAATTCAATTTGCTCAAATAGATTATTATGTATAACTGCATCGCGGGGTAAAACGTTAATACGTCCTAATTGAGAATGAAGCTCCCCGCCGCAAGCGGACGGGGTATCACAAGGATATACCATTTATACCCCCTCACCCTAACCCTCAATGCTGTTGAATTAAGGGGTCGGTTCGACAAAAATCCCCCTAAATCCCCCTTTGACAAAGGGGGACTTTTAAAGGCTCCCCCCTTTCCTAAAGGGGGGGATTTTGGGGGTATTAAAAACAGAATTGTTGCCAACAAATTTGATGGCAACTCTTGACCAAGCACCCGCAACTCGCGTCCAAAAGTCATGGAGACTGCCTTGCGGCAGCGCTTTGCATGGTGGGAGGCAGGCCGGTCAATAGCTTCCCAGTACCCTTAGATAATCGGTGCTTTTCTCCAGTTCATCAAGCACGGATTTGAAGTCGGCTGATTCAATATCCGCCTCAATATCCACATAGAACATGTACTCCCAGGGTTTTCCAGGAATCGGGCGCGATTCGAGTTTGACCAGGTTGATGTTTTTTCCTGCAAAGGTCTTCAGAGTCTCGTAGAGCGCTCCGGGCCGGTTACCAGTGGAATAGATGAGTGAGGATTTCCGGCGCGGGCCGTTTTCAAGTCGCTCCCTGGCTATCACGACGAATCTGGTATAATTTCTTGGGTTGGTTTCGATTGCTTCCTGTATCACTTCCATCCCGTGAATCTCGGCTGCCTTCTCGCTGGCGATGGCTGAATCGGTCTGAATGCCTCCTTCCTTGATCCGTTTTACGGCCGCTGCCGTGTCACCGGCCGAAATTAGTTCCCATACTGGATGCTGCTCCAGAAACAGTCGACACTGCTGAAATACTTGAGGATGGGAATACACCCTTTCTATGCTTTCAATCTTTGTTTTCGGGTGTGCGATCAGGTGATGCATGATGCGAAGCGTGATTTCGCCGATAATCCTCAAATCATATTCGAGCAAGAGGTCATAGTTTTCGTGTATGCTTCCGGTGAGCGAGTTTTCCAGAGGCACCACACCGAAATCGACTTCACCTTCCTTGACCGCTTCAAAGATTTGCTTGAATGAAGGCATGGGCATGGCTTTGACCCCGGTGCCGAAGTACTGAGTGCATGCCTTGTGGCTGAAGGTCCCCGGCTCTCCCAGGAATGCGGCGCGTCGATCGCCGTCCCCCCTGGCTACAGTCATATGCTTTACGGCCTTGGCCTTTTCCAGGTAGCCGAAATCGAGCTGCTTTCCCACAACCGGTGCTATCACGTAAATGTTTCGCATCAACTGCCCGAACTGCCTTGGATAAAGGCTTTGGGGGCCGTCTGAAAGGGCCTTGTCCGGTTCATGGTGCACCTCGATCATCAAACCGTCTGCGCCTGCGGCAATGGCGGCACGAGCCATGGGACTCACCTTTTCACGGATGCCTGTGGCATGGCTAGGATCAATGATCACCGGCAGGTGGGTCAGGTTTTTTATGACCGGAATTGCGGAAAGATCAAGCGTGTTACGAGTGTACGGTTCAAAGGTGCGAATCCCTCGCTCGCAGAGCACAATATGGTCATTTCCCTCAGAAAGGATATATTCCGCAGACATGAGCCATTCTTCGATAGTGGCAGAAAGCCCCCTTTTGAGGAGCACCGGCTTTCCCATTCGGCCCACGCACTTTAGGAGCTCGAAGTTCTGCATGTTGCGCGCTCCAACCTGAACCACATCCACATACTTCATCATCATGTCTGCCTGAGCCGGTGAAGTGATCTCTGTAACAACGCCAAGACCGAGTTCATCCCTTACCTCAGACAGAATCTTGAGGCCCTCCTCCCCAAGTCCCTGGAAGGCATACGGCGAAGTCCTTGGTTTGAAGGCCCCTCCGCGAAACAAGACCGCACCATACTTTTTGACTTCCCTGGCGATGGTAAATACCTGCTGCCTGCTTTCCACCGCGCAAGGACCTGCTATCACCACTATGCGTTCGGCGCCTATCACCACATCGCCCACATTGACCAAGGTGTCTTCCGGATGCATCTTGCGGCTGGCCAGCTTGAATGAGCTGGTAATAGGTATCACTCTGTCAACGCCTGGAAGCTGTTGGAAGAAGTC
>JAIWEZ010000164.1:0-5661 GCA_048631945.1 Gammaproteobacteria bacterium
GCAGGTGAAAAGGTCATTCAAGGCTTTCTCCTGGCCTATCTCAATTTGACCGACTATTTTCTGCCCGGAACAGAGATGGAAATGAGCAAAGGCTTTGCAGACATCTTTCTTGAGCCATTCTGGGCAAGGTTTCCAGACATGGGATATGGCTATGTGATTGAACTGAAGTATATCAAACGAGGGGAGTTAACCCGGGATATCCTTGATAAGAAAATTGCCGAGGCTATGGAACAATTAGACAAATACGCTCAGGACGACCATGTTGTAGGAGTTATGGGCAAGGGAAAACTGAAAAAGATTGTCCTGGTCTATCATGGGTGGGAGATGGTTTATCGGGGGTAACAGCTTTTCACCACCTTTGAATCTACCAAGTCAGAATTGTACTGGCACGATTGGAGACGCTATTCAAGCAGACAAAAAAATCCAATGAAACTGGGCGATTTCCTGGGGCGGATTTCATTTAGTACCTTTAAAGAATTCCAGTTTATCTGGGTTAGGAGAACTAATCATGCAATTTTTTAATACAGCAGGACCTACTGATTGTAAAAAGCACTATTGCTTCCCACCATTAGAACGGTTCGATCTTGAAGAAGTCTTATCCCTTATTGAGCAAGAAAAATATTTTGTTCTACATGCCCCGAGGCAGACGGGAAAGACTACCTGTCTGCTGGCTTTAATGGATTATCTGAACCGGCAGGGGGAATACCGGTGCCTCTATTTTAACGTCGAGGTAGGCCAGTTTGCCAGGGAAGATGTGAGTCGGGGCATGACCGCAATTTTGAATGAAATGGCTTCAATGGCACGAACCTCGCTGGGAGATCTCTTTGTAAAAAAGATATGGCGAGATGTGTTTGAACAAAGTGGAGAAGGCGGAGCCTTAAACGAGGTGCTTACTCTCTGGTCAGAGCAAAGCCCAAAGCCGTTGGTGTTGCTGATAGATGAGATTGATTCCCTGGTTGGTGATACCCTGATTTCAACGCTGCGCCAGTTGCGGGCCGGATATACCAAACGTCCTGCCCTGTTTCCCCAGAGCATTGTTCTTTGCGGAGTAAGGGATGTTCGGGATTATCGCATTCATTCAGATAAGGAAAAGGCTGTCATTACCGGAGGTAGCGCATTCAACATCAAAGCCGAGTCGCTGCGTCTGGGAGATTTTCTGCGTGAAGAGGTCGAGGTCCTCTATCAACAGCATACAGAGAAGTCCGGTCAACTATTTATGTCCGGTGCGCTTGACCTTGTATGGGAATTGACTTCCGGTCAACCCTGGCTGGTCAATGCTCTTGGCTATGAGTCTTGTTTCAAGATGAAGGGGGGGAGAGACCGAAGCAGCCCCATTACCCCGGAAATGATTGTGCAGGCCAGGGAGAACATCATCCGCAGAAGAGAGACTCACATTGATCAATTGATAGATAAACTTCAAGAAGAAAGGGTCAGAAGGGTAATCGAACCGATTCTTTCGGGAAGGGGACAGCCGGAACAGATACCGGACGATGATATTCTATATGTGAAGGACCTTGGACTGATAGGCACAACAGGCGAGTTGCACATAGCCAATAAAATTTATCAGGAGATTATCCCCAGAGCCCTTACCTATTCCACTCAGTTAACTATCAGTCAGTCTCCTGCATGGTATATACTGGGAAACGGCTGCCTTGACACGAACAGGCTTCTTGAAACCTTTCAGCAATTTTTTAGGGAACACTCAGAGCACTGGCTGGACCGTTTCCAATATAGTGAGGCCGGGCCACAACTCTTGCTCCAGGCCTTTTTACAGCGAATTGTAAACAGTGGCGGCAGAATCGAGCGAGAATATGCTCTGGGTCGAAAAAGGACAGATCTCATGATAATCTGGCCGTATCCTGCGGGAGTACAGAAGGTAGTTATAGAGCTAAAGATACTTTACGGTTCATTAGAAATGACCATAAAAAAAGGATTGCAGCAGACGTGGGATTACATGAGCCGTTCAGGTAGTGATAAAGGGCATCTCGTAGTATTCGACAGAGATTCCGGGAAAAGTTGGGAGGAGAAGATATTTTGTCAGGAGGAGGAATACAGGGACAGGAGGATAAAGGTCTGGGGGATGTAACTCAGGGAATCAGGGGACATCCTATATCCCTATCTGAAAAAGGGACTTGCCGCCTATAAGGAGAGTCTTGAACGGGTGCATTCGCAATTTCTGACAGAACAGGAATTCACAAAACCATATGCTCCTTTTTTGATAGAATCAGCGCTCGGTGACAGTAAAAACACCAAAAATTTTAAGTCACAAGCAACATTTTTTCATTTTTCAGCTTGTTGTCAGAAAATGCGAATGCTCCCGATAAATCTCACCGCACAGATCAAAAACGAACTTGACCGGGACTATGCTAATTTTAACGTGGGTTTAGTGAAGGCCTGGGCTACAGAGATGATCCGGCAAACAGCATCGTGCATCAAGGCCAAGGTCGAGGATCGTGACATGTGCATCCCGCCATGCTGCAACCTGGTGCACCCACCGGTGGAGATGAGGCCACCCACTACCCGCGTACGCGGGTACACCCGTTCCTCTGCGATACGCCCGCGATTTCAGGTGGCGATATGATCCTCACTTCGGGAACGCGTGGACACCCTCGGGGCATAGGTGTTAAGCTAAGCTGACGTGTTTCTCGCCGATGGACTTGCCTTCGGCGTCTTCTTTGTGTCATGATACCGATAGCCGTAATAGAGCTATCGGCATAGAAGGGAGGCGATTATGACGAAGGAGGAGAGAAGGGTCGGACAGCTAAAGAGGAAGCTGGCGCAGCTCGGCCCGATGCTGCCGGGCAGCATCTCGGCGCAGTGGAACGTGTGCGGAACGCCGGGCTGCCAGTGCAAGGACCCCGACAAGCCCGTGAAGCACGGTCCGTATTACCAGCTCAGCTTCACGGTCGGCGGCAAGAGTTCGACAATGTTCATCAAGAAAGAGGATCTGCCGGAGGCACGCCGACGCCTGAAGTGCTATCAGCAGTTCAGAACGCTCTGTACGGAACTGGTGCACGCATGCATCGCTTTGACCCGCAGAACGGGATTTGACAGGAGCACATCATGACCTATCTCGATGATTCCATGACCGTGTTCGAAAAAAAGGGCGCCTGAACCGCTGGGCCAAGCAGACCGGATTCCGTAAGCGAAAGGGTAAGCTTTCGCCGTACGACTTCCTTGTGCTGATGGCTATCGGTCAGCTGGGAATGAAACACCCATCGCTGGCCGGCATGGTTACGGCCATCGAAGCGCGTATCAGCCGGGTGGCCTTGCATTACCGCTTCTCGGCTGCAGCGGCGGCCTTTCTGCTCAAGTGTCTTTGCTTCGTCCTTCAGCAGAAGGTTAGCCGCCTCGGACAGATCGACACGAAACTGTTGCGACCCTTTCGCCGTGTCCTGATTGCCGACAGTTCGAGTTGGGATGTCAGCGAGAAGCTGCGCGCGGTCTTGCCCGGTTGCGGCGGGGCGGCATCTGCGGCCAACTGCAAACTGCAGGCTGTCTATGACTACAAGCGTGGTGAACTGGGATTCCTGGATGTGACCGCCGGAACGGTCCCGGACAACCGCTATACCGACCGTCTCCCAGGCATGCTGCAGAAGGGCGACTTGCTCCTTATCGACCAGGGCTATTTCAAGCTCAGCACCCTTGTCGAAATTGTTGCCAAGGGTGCGTTCTTTCTGACACGGTTCCTTGTTGGCTCAATCCGACTTTCGCAAAGGATTTAGAGGGAGAAGTTGAACGGTCATAGACCCAGCCCTACTCTTCGCGATCTGAAAGGAACGCCTAGAGGAAGGGGAGGAATCTATGACCGGAAGCAAGACTATCAAGAAACTCCTTCGGTTGAAAGACCTGAAGGTTATGGCGGTTGCCTTCAAGCGGTGGAATCAGCTGCTCATTACCGTGAAGCCCCACAAGAACGGTTGCCGGTGTCCGGAGTGTGGCCGGCGGGGACGCATCCTACGGACGCGGACGGAACTGCGTATGTGGCGGGACGTTCCGGTGTGCTCCTGGTCGGTGTGGCTGCAGTATCGTCCCCGGGAGATCCTCTGTCTGACTCATGGGCGGGTGTCCGAAGAGATCCCGTGGGCCGATCCATACGCGAGGGTCACCTACCGGTTTGAGCATCTCATGCTCCGCTACTGCCAGATCATGACCCAGAAGGCGGCGGCCACGCTGCTCCGCACCTCCAGTTCGACCCTTTCAGATCTACTGCATCGAAGCATCACCCGCCTTCGTGAAGGCCATCGCATCCGGGGGTTGCGGACCATCGGCATCGACGAGATCTCATACTGCAAAGGGCACAAGTACGCCACGTTGGTCTATGACCTGGATCGCTCGCGCGTGGTGTGGGTTGGCCCCGGGAAAAGGCGCGAGAGCATTGATGTCTTCTTCAATGACGTGCTCAGTCCCTATCAGAAAGAGCAGATCCGGTGGGCTTGCTGTGACATGAGCGAGGCCTACATCGGCGCCATCGGCGACCATTGCCCGAATGCCACATTGGTGTTGGACCGCTTCCATATCGTCAAGGCGCTCAATACGGCCGTCGATGATGTGCGTAAGGAGCAGTGGCGCTTGGCCAGCGGCAACGCGCGCAAAGCGCTCAAGGGGCTACGCTGGTTGCTCTACCGCCATTCCTCGACCCGCTCGCGGAAGGATTCCCGCACCTTGAAGGCCCTCGAGAGAGGGAACCGTCGCATCTACAGGGCCTGGCGCCTGAAGGACGAGTTCGAGCAGTTCTGGGAATACAGGGCTCCTTGGGCTGCCGAACGATTCATCCAACGCTGGATGACGTCGGCTCTCAGAAGCCGCCTGGATCCCTTGCGCAAGTTCGTCAACACCTTGCGCAATCACTACGCCGGCGTACTGGCTTTCGTTGGCTCTCGTCTCACCAACGCCATCTCCGAGGGCCTCAACCGCGTCATCAAGATCGTCAAGAATCGGGCCAGTGGATTCCGCAACCTCGACGCTTTCACAGACATGATCTTCCTGACCGTGGGAGATGTCGATATTCCTGCGCAAATCCCAGCCACATTCCATACACTCAAATGATCCACGAAACCTGGACTGGATGGACCTAAATGAACATCTTCACTTTGCGAGAGTCGGATATAGCCAATCTTCTCGCTGCATGGTTTCCCCCTTGACTGCCTGTCAAGTCTTGCCATATAGTAATGGAAAGACAGAACGGAGTCAACCCCAATGGCAAAGAAAGCATCGCAGAGACCGAAAAGGACTGACCGCCGCATCGTTCACATCCGTGGCCAGATCCTCACGGTGGACCTGCTATGCCCGGGATCGCTCGTCACCCGCCACACCACCTGCGGTAAAGCACAGTGCCGCTGCGCCCTGGACCCGGACGCGCGGCATGGGCCTTACTACATCTGGTCACGACGGGAAGAGGGGCGGCTGGTGCAGACCGTGGTGTCTGCGTCAGAGGCCAAGGCACTGGAGCGCGCCATCAGGAATCACCGGAAGGTCTTGGACCTATTGGCGAGATGGGGACGCGAATCGGCCCGGCTGATCCTGGCCCGGGGAGGTGCTAATAGATAGCACTACACGACGTTACGCTGTCGAGAAATCGGCATGGAGATCTGCGGAACGTAAGTCCAGTGATTGTGCCATTTGGCTATTGGTTGAGCGATAAGGCGGCATTTTTGGAGT
>JAIWEZ010000165.1:0-5638 GCA_048631945.1 Gammaproteobacteria bacterium
CGACCAATGTCGCCAAAACGGGAGAATGGTCAAGTTCAGGTCTCCTACTTTTTCAACTCTTTCGTCATCCCTTGAGATTACAAGGCATTGCTGCATTTGAAGTAACTTCTCAACAAGTCCGGGCAAATCATATTTTGCGACTATCCAATGGATTCCGGCTTTCGCCGGAATGACAGGCGTTCACACCCAATCGTCATTCCCGCCTGCCTGTGCGTCGCACACAGACAGGCGAAGGCGGGAATCCAGTGACTGTTACCCAGACTTATTGAGAAGTCACCGATGTTGCATCATATGCTCCAATTCAGGTAGATAGGCTGAAGGTAGAAGGTTGAAGACTGAAGACTGTTTTTTCCTTCAGTCTTCAGCCTTCTACCTAACCACCTGAGTAGTCACAAAGGTTTCATCTACAGTCCCGGCAGCCAGATTTAACCGGGCCATGGCCACTTTGAAATCATGGAGTGAACGGAGGTAATTGTTGCGGGCCTGTTGCAATGCCACCTCTGCATCAAGTAAATTAACAATGGTAAATAGGCCATTCTCATAACGGTTGCGCACGATACGCAATCCCTCATCAGCCTGGGCCACCGCTGCTTTAGTTACCCCAATGCGCTCAAAGGCGCTCTGAGCCTGGAAGAAGGCCTGCCTTGTTTCAACCTTGATGCCCTGTTCCAGTTGCCGCGCCATGGCCTGGGTCCGGCGCACATCGGCCTTGGCCTCCTTTACCTTTGACTGCTTACCAAAACCGCTGAACAGGTTGAAACGCATGATGGCGCCAACGGTGTAATCGTTGCCCGTCTCATTGAAATCTTCCGAATTGATTTCGTAACTTCCGAGCAGGTACAGACCGGGCAGGTGTGCTACCTTGGCTTTTTTTACCTTTTTTTGGGCTATTATTTCCTGAATCCTCATCTGTTCCAGATCAGGTCGATTTTCAAGAGATGTGCTGATCCAGGTCTTAAGTAAATCCGGTTTTTCAGACGTTCGTTCCAGCGGAGTTTGCAATTGAAATGAACGGTCAATCTCAATACCCATGGCCGCATTAAGCATGGCGTTGGCAACATCAATCTGACTCTGGGCCTGTAGTCGCTCCTGTTCAAGCTCGGCCATGCGTACTTCAGCCCGGAGCAGATCGCTTTTCACCACCAGTCCGCTCTTAAAACGTGAACGTACCATCTTGAAATGGGCCTTGGCCGTCTCCAGGGTTTGAATCACAGCAAGCAAGTTCTCATGGGCAATAAGGGCATCAAAATAGGATATAACGATATCTACAATGACCTGTTGTCGAATGCGATCTGCTGACAGAGAGAAAGCCTCATGATCCAGCTTGGCCTGGTTCAACCCGATCCGGTTTTCCCCCCGGTCATAGATAGGCAAACTGACAGAGACCGTGGCTGCGGAATTATCTATCGCGTCCGGATCATTAAGTATTTCCGGGTCAAAGTCCTCTGAAGTTATGATCTCCTGATTAAGCTTGGGGCCAAAGGCCCACATGGGGTTGGTAGTTCGATTGAAAGACTGACTGATATCCACCTGGGGGAAGAAACCGGAACGGGCCTGAGAGACTCTGGCCTTCGAGGCATCTACCTGGGACTGGACCGCCGTTATCCTAGGATTGTTGGCCAACCCCATCGTGATTGCTTCTCCCAGAGTAAGTGGTGTATCAGAATTTCCTGTCTTGGCAGCCAGTAACATCTGTGCCGGACTAAACAGCAGGCAAGAACTGACGAAGATCAGGAATATGATGACATTACGTTTCGCCATTATCAATTTACAAATATTGTTTTCAGGGTTCACCTTGTTAAATTTCCCGAAGGGAACCCTATTTAACAGGGTGAACCGCTCAGGATTACCTTTCTACAGGGGGTTTAAAGGTTCATAGGTTCAGGGTTAAATTATGGAATCAGGAATCTACATACCTAAGAAAACAAACTCCAGATTTGTCTCCGAATCAAAACCTCCAATTTTATATCACAATTTCCCCAATGACCGCGGCCAACTGCCATGCCTCAATATCCTCAAAACCCTGAACGGTGAACCTTGAACCTCTGAACTGTATTTGCCTCAAGCTTCTTCCCATGTAACACATTGAGCAGGACAATTCTTTATGATCTCCTCTATCTTTTCTTCCGGATATTCCGGCAGGTCAACCACCTCGATATAACCCGCATCGTGTCTTCTAAAGACTGCAGGACACAGATCCAGACATGCCTCGCAGTCTTCACATTCACTCAGATCAATGACTGGTGTCTTCATAACTGTATCATCAAACAAACCACGGAAACGGCCCGGTTCATCCAAAATCCCCGTCCTTGATGTCGGGGAGGATGTCAATACCGGGAAGACTTTTCCCTTGAGCAATTTCGACCATTGTCTCAATGCGAATTAAGCGATCAATTTCCCGAACCTCCCTTGGTTCAATACCTCTAACCATATATCCTCCACTGTCAAGTTGCTAAGTGATCTAAAGCTTGAAGTGCCTAACCCGGACAAGCCGGAACCAAACAGGTTTGAAGATAAAAAAATTGATCACAAAAGCACGAAAATACGAAGACACGAAAGCTTGAATGTTGTTTTATTAAAACATTAAGGCCATGTGCATAACTTGTACAGCTCTTTTTAAAAAGAAACCTGAACGTCGCAGGAACCGGCTTTTCATTCAGCGACCCCAAAAGGTTTAATGAATCAGTGTCCCCAAAAGGTTTAATGAATCGGTGCATGATTGCCGATAGTTTACGTAACGAAAAGGAGAAATAAAATGAGCCTTTTTCGCTTGATCCATATTTTGCAGACACATTGGTTCTATCTGGCCATTGGCTTTTTGCTCTGTGGCGTCCCTGGCTGGGCCGATCAGCAATCGTCATCTTCTCCAATAACTCAGGAGGAGATACTGGAACTCAGCCTGGAGGATATTCTCAATATCGAGATCACCTCGGTATCCAAGAAGGCGCAGTCTCTCTCCGAGGCTCCTGCTGCCATATTCGTGATCACCAATGACGATCTGAGGCGTTCCGGTGTCACGAATATTCCCGACGCCCTGCGTATGGTGCCGGGTCTTAACGTGGCGCGCATCGATTCGAACAAGTGGGCGGTCACTTCCCGTGGTTTCAACGGCCGCTTTGCCAACAAGCTTCTGGTGCTTATAGATGGCCGCACAGACGGCGCTAAGGCGCTCATGGACCGCATTGAATCCGAATATCAATCGGCACGTGCGGCGTTGGCCGCTGAGTTGGGGAAGATATCCGATGCTTAAGGACCAAGATCAGAAACAGCAGCCGGTTGTCCTTGTTGTGGACGACGATATGTCCGTGCGCCTGTTGATGCGAGAATCGCTGGAGCATGCAGGCATGATTGTGAAAGAAGCCGAAAACGGCGTTGAAGCCCTATCCGCCTTTGAACAAGTGAAGCCCGACCTGGTGCTGTTGGATGTGAATATGCCGGAAATGGATGGATTTGCTACCTGCACCAGGCTACGGCAACTGCCCGGAGGGGACGACGTAGCGATAGTGATAATCACAGGCCTTCACGATGTGAAGTCGATTCGGCTGGCTTATAAGGCGGGCGCGACGGATTTTATCACCAAGCCGGTCAACTGGCCGATCCTGAATCATCGGGTCCGCTATCTGCTGCGAGCCATAGATACGTTTCGGGCTTTGCACCGGAGTGAAACCAGGTTGTCTCAGGCACAACGTGTTGCCCATCTTGGAAACTGGGAGCGGGATATCTTTAGCAACAAACTTTACTGGTCGGACGAAATCTACCACATCTTTGGACTTGAGCCGCAGACATTTGGTGCAACCTACGAGGCATTCCTCAAATCGGTGCATCCGAAGGATCGGACATATGTTACAAATGCCGTTGACAGGGCTTTGCATGAAAACAAGTTATACAGTATCGACTACCGGATCATCCTGCCGGATGGAACCGAGCGCGCGGTTCATGAGCAAGGCCAAGCAGTTTTTGATGAAACCGGTAAAGCGATCGGCATGCACGGTATAGTGCAGGACATAACCAAACGTAAAAAGGACGAAGCAAAGATCCGGTTTCTTGCCTACTACGATGTCTTAACCGGCTTGCCCAACCGCCAGCTTTTCAAAGAACACGCCGACCGGGCAATCCTTACGGCACAACGTGACGGGACAAAGGTAGCCGTGATATTCCTGGATCTGGATAACTTCAAGCGCATCAATGATACACTTGGACACAATGCCGGCGATAAGCTGTTAAAAAAGATTTCCGAAAATCTGACGGACGGCATTCGCGCCTCGGACATCGTTGCCAGGACGGAAGCAGGAAAGCAGTCTATGACATCTCTGTCGCGGCTGGGCGGCGACGAATTCACAATTCTGCTCAGCGGCCTGAGCGAGGCGAAACATGCTGCCGTGGTGGCAAAGCGCATAATAGAGTGTGCGGGTCTGCCGGTGAAGATTGACGGTCAGGAATTGTATATTACGGGCAGCGCTGGAATTACCGTCTACCCTGAGGATGGCGAGGATATCGACACGCTGTTAAAGAATGCAGACGCCGCTATGTATTATGCAAAGGAGGCAGGCAAAAACAACTTTCAATTCTACGCGAAGCACATGAACGCCAGCACGCTGGCCAGGCTCAATATGGAGGCCAATCTGAAGAAAGCTTTGGAGCAGAACGAACTGGTACTCTATTACCAGCCTCAGGTGGAAATCCGGACATGCAGGATTGTGGGTCTGGAGGCGCTGATTCGCTGGAAACACCCGGAGATGGGGCTGGTATCCCCGGTAGAGTTTATTCCCATTGCGGAAGAAACCGGACTGATTGTCCCTATTGGGGAATGGGTGTTGAAAACGGCCTGTGCGCAGGTACTGGTTTGGCATAGGGCCGGTTTCATCCCGCTACGCATAGGAGTCAATGTATCCGGCCGTCAGTTCAGACAACAGGACCTTGTCAAGTCAGTGAAGCAGATTCTGGATACTACTTGCCTGGATCCCCAGTACCTGGAGCTTGAGCTCACCGAGAGCATCATTATGCACGACGTGGAGGAGGCCATAGCCACGCTGTGCAAACTAAAAGAGATTGGATTGAAATTGTCGGTCGATGATTTTGGCACCGGCTATTCCTCAATGAACTACTTGAAGCGGTTTCCGCTGGACACCTTGAAGATCGACCGCAGTTTTGTAAAGGACATCACCACAGATCCTAATGACGCAGCGATCACAAAGGCCACCATCGCTTTGGCAAAGAGCCTGGATCTGACAACGACTGCAGAAGGCGTGGAAACGGAAGAGCAGCTAACATTTCTGCGTGAGCAAGGCTGTGATCAGGTTCAAGGCTATCTCATCAGCCGGCCGGTGCCGGCCGAAAGAGTGGAGGGACTCCTTTTGCGCTCTAGCTGATGGGAGTGCCGCTTCGTTCCAAATCACAAAAAAGCGATTTCCTATCACCTCAGATCAATAACTGGTGTCTTCATAACTGTATCATCAAACAAACCACGAAAACGGCCCGGTTCATCCAATTGGATTTATGCAGAATCAAATCCAAACATGCGATGTTTGATAATTTCCTTGGCCACATTCTCAGGCACCATGGATTCCCAGTCGCCCCGCCCCTTTCTCAGCTTTTTCAGCACGCCTTGTGGCCAGATATGCAGAATGGATTCATCATA
>JAIWEZ010000166.1:0-5635 GCA_048631945.1 Gammaproteobacteria bacterium
AAATATCCTCATGTTAAAACAATATGGTAAGTTGTAAGTGCCTTTTTGATCACTGCTTATGCGAGTCGCCATAAAAAAAGGACAGGTAACGATTCCTCAACACGTTCGTGAGAAATTAGGGATAATTCCTGCCACTATGCACACTGACAGGCTCAGGCTACACCGAGTGGAAATAATAAACCAGGGGACGGAACTGCTTGGCTAAGATGTCGTTCGGACTTTTCGGGATTTTTACAGGAAAAATACAAGACAATATTAATAAGGGTCAAAAGTAGACCTGACCTTTACTGTACAAAAGGATATTACAATGATCGGCAGCTCCGATACATTCCCGGAACTCGTTAAGGAAGTCCGCAGGCAACTGGGGATCAGTCAGGAAGAGCTGGCCCACGAGCTTGGGGTGAGCTTTGCCACTATCAATCGCTGGGAAAACGGCAAGACCACGCCGTTCAAACTGGCGCGGGCGCAGTTTGATACCTTTTGCGAGAAAATGACGAAACAGGGAAAGCTGAAACAGCTCAGGGGCAAATCATGAGTACCGAAGCAGATGCCAGAATGTTGATTGATAAGCTGCTTGAGGCGGCGGGCTGGGCCATCACAAACAAGGCTCAGGTTTCTACAGAAGAAGCGTCATCGGATGGACGGGCGGATTATCTTCTCAAGGACTGCCGCACGCGTCCACTGGCGGTCATTGAGGCTAAGCGTTTTGCTGTTGACCCTTATACCGCCAAGGAACAGGCCCGCGATTACGCACAATCTCTTGGCGCGCCATTCATCATTTTAAGCAATGGACTGGAACACTATTTTTGGGACTACGCAGACGGTGACGCGCGGCCAGTCATGGGTATGCCTTCACAGGCAGACCTGGAGCGGCGGGCCAACATCAAGATTCATCGCAAAGGTTCTCTGCAGGAATCATTGCGCGTTATTCCTTATCCCGGCAGGTTTGCCTTTAAAGGAGAAGAAATTGAGACACGACCATATCAATTGGAATGCCTGAAGAAAGCCGATGATGCTCTTATTGGCGGACGCCGCCGGATGCTATTCGAGATGGCTACCGGCGCCGGCAAGACCCTTGCCATCGCCATGTTGATGAAACGCTGGTTTCAGGCCGCTGTGGTTTCGCGTATTCTGTTTCTTGTAGATCGAATTGAACTTGCCAAGCAGGCTAAAGAAACTTTTGACGACTATCTCCGCGACTGGCCTGCCGTCATTTTGTACGGTGGGAAACGCAGTCTGGAAGGCCAGATCGTGGTCGGAACACTTGACACCATTGCCGGCCAGCTTGGCTCAAACGGTTTCGGGCATGCCTATTTCGACCTTGTTGTGACCGACGAATGCCACAGATCCATCTACAACACTCACCGCGCCACCCTTGGCCACTTTGATGCCATTCACGTCGGCCTGACCGCTACACCCAACCCCGGGGAACTTCGCTGGATCAGCGAACATGAGCGCCGACTGGTGCGCAACACCTACATCTTTTTCGATTGTTGGGACACGGGAAAAAAGGAAGGACGCCCTACTTTTGAATACGGCATTCAACGGGCGATTAATGACGGTTTCTTGAGCAACTATCGTATCTACCACGCCGAAAGCGTCCTCACTTACGAAGGAGCTGAATGGGAAGGCGAAGAGATTAAACCCGGCGCATGGGGACGTGATGTTGAATCTGAAGACCGGCTGAAAACTATCATTCAGGAGTACTTCGCGGCAGATGCCGAACGAGCCAAAGAGCGCCCCAGAAAAACCATCGTCTTTGCCGTTTCCGAAAAACAGGCTTCCATTCTTGTCCGGCTGTTCAACCGTCTTATGACCGACGAAGACTGTTTGCGTATTGCTCAACAGATAAACCGCTCACCCTCACAGGTGAGGCAGGAATACGCAAAGAAAATCACCTGCTACACGAACAACGGCAACCCCAGACCGATCATTGACCAGTTCAAATACGATCCGCTTCCGCTTATGGCTGTTTCAGTAGATATGCTGGATACTGGCTATGATCACAAGGAGGTGGAAAACCTGGTCATGTTGCGGCCGACCAAATCGGCTATCAAATATGCCCAGATGCGCGGCCGCGGTAGCCGCTTGTGCCCACGTATCGGCAAGACCGAATTCATTATTTACGATTTTGCCGGAAACACGAAACGTTTCAACGATCCGGGAGAAGCGTACCACAAACCCAGGCTCGTCGGTCCGGCTCCGGATACAACGACTGTTCAGGGAGATGACACGGGGGACGAAATTACACCGGACGGCACAACTGAACCCAAACCATACCCCGAACCGCGCCCTGACTTTCTGTTAATCAGAGAGGGTTCTCTCGATGATGAGATTCGTGCCCGCGAGATCATTCTGGTAGGTCCGAAAGGGCTGGCCATTGACCGAAAGGCATACCGTGAAAAATGGGAAGAAAAGGTTATCGAACTCAGGAAATCTGATCCGGCCGTTGAAAAAATCTTCCGCGGTGAGGAATTGACCAACGAGGAATGGGAAGCCTTAACCCGACGTCTCAACTCGCCTGAGTATTATTTTAATGAAGAATCCTTGCGCCGCGCATTTGAACAGCCCACCGGTTCGCTTTCGGATTTCATCAGGGTGGCGCTGGGGATAGACCGCTTTCTTACCCGTGAAGAGCGGATCGAAAAAGCGTTCAATACATGGGTGGCTGAACATTCCAGCAGTATTAACCCGGCCCAGGCCCAGATGCTTCGGCTCCTTAAGGCGCGTGTCATTACCGGTGAAGAAATCACCATGCGCCTTTTCAGCCGGCCGCCGTTTTCGCTTTGGGGCGGCCTGACCCGCATGGAACAGCTTTTCGGCAAGGAACAACTCCTGCAAATGGTGGATGAACTCCACGACCTCCTGGCAGCTTAAGGTAAAGGATATACATGGACAGCGCCCAGATACAGAACACGCTCAAATTGCTCTGCAAAGTAATGTGGGACAATAACGTCACCAACCCCATTACCTATGTCACCCAGATATCCTATCTGCTCTTTCTCAAGATGCTGGAGGAAATGGATGCTGAGCAGAAGGCGGCCGGTAACGGCAACCACCGCTCCCTTTTCGGTAAAATCAAGGTTGATGGCGAGGAACTTGACTTCGATGCACTGCGTTGGAGCCGACTGACCTCCGACCCGGACAACGAACGTATGCTGCGCACCATGCGCGATACGCTACCCCTGCTTGCTCAACATCCAAAACTTTCCCAGGGAGCGCGCTCTGTGTTTCGCAACGCATCTGTGGTGATTCCAACGGGCGCTGCGCTGCGACGGGCCGTGGATATCATAGCGCCCATCTCCTTTCTCGGCATGGATGCTGACGTGAAAGGCGACCTGTTCGAGTATCTTGCAAGTGAGCTTGGGGGGCAGAAAAAGGCGGCCCAATTTCGCACGCCACGCCACCTGATCCGCGTCATCGTCCAAATGGTCAATTCTCAAATCGGCGGTACGATCTGTGATCCGGCATGCGGTAGCGGCGGCTTTCTCATTGCAGCCTATGAACATATCCTGCTGACCAACACCAGCCCGGAATTTATCTTTGAAAAGACCGGCCCTGACGGTCTTATACGCAAGATCGGCATCGGCGACAAACTCACACGCGCCCAGTGGAATTTCCTGCAGAAAGGCACGTTCCACGGTTTTGATGGCGATCAGGACATCCTCCGCATGGCCGCCATGAACGCCGTGCTGCACGGGTTCGATCAGTCGCCCATCATCCAGCGAGACTCCATCTGCGGCAGCGAGGACAAGTGGGATGAAATCCAGTTTGATTACATCCTTGAAAATCCCCCATTTTCCGGTTCGCGCGGTGATGCCAAGCGGTCGCTCCGGATCGAAAAGGGCGACAAGTACGTGCTCTTTCTCGCCCACGCCCTGCGAAGCTTGCGGCCCGGCGGCACGGCCGGGATCATCTTTCCCAACGGCATTCTCTTTGGCGATACCACCAGCCACATCACGGTAAAGGAACGCCTGCTCAAGGAATTCGATCTCCAGGCCGTGGTCATGCTGCCCAAGGGGATGTTCGAGCCTTATACCCCCAACCCCACATGTTTCATGATCTTCAAAAACACCGGACGACCGACAAAAAAGGTCTGGTTCTTCAATGTAGAGGGCGACGGTTCTTCGCTCAAAAAAGCACGTAAATTCGGGCCGCAGTACAGAAACGATTTTCCTGAACTTCTCCGCATGTGGCCAAATCGTGAAACCGATGAAGGCCGCGCCTGGCTGGTTCCAGCCAAGAGAATCATTGACAACGGCTATAACATAACTCTTTCCGCGTTGGAGCTGATCAAGCCGGAAACTGTGGAATATCCCGAACCGGAAGAGATACTTGCCTTCGTGGCCACAAAAGAAGAGCGGATTCTTGAACTGATTCAAGAGATGCGAAAGCTGCTGGAAGGGAGGAATGGGGGATGAGTAGAATTGTTCATCCAGCAGGTTGGATAAGCAAGCCTTTTTCAAAGGCAGCTACTCGTATTCAAACCAGAGGTGGAAAACTTAAGACAAAAGAATATCAGGAATCAGGGTGTCTTCCTATCGTTGATCAGGGACAGAACTTGGTGGTTGCATATACTGGCAAAAGGAATTGTCTATTTCAGGGTCCGTATCCTGTTATCGTATTTGGTGATCACACAAAAAATGTAAAGTTAGTAGATTTTGAATTTGCTGTTGGCGCAGATGGAGTGGTTTTGCTTCGACCAGCAGATGAAAATGAGTTAGACATTCGTTTCTTGTACTACTGGCTTAAATATGTTCCCCTACATAATCTGGGTTATAGTCGCCACTTTAAGCTCTTGAAAGAACAAAATATAACATATCCCGTCAATCTGAATGAACAACGCCGGATCGTGGCGCGGATTGAGGAACTGACCCGCCGTGCTGAAGAAGCCCGGCGATTGCGGCAAGAGGCGGTGGAGAAGGTTTCAACAATTATACACGCTGTTATTCAATCTATTTTGGGTAATAGGGTCGATTTTGTGCAAACGCCCATTGGTAACATCTGTTCGATGAAAACAGGGAAAACACCACCAACTAAACAAATCGAGTATTTTGATGGCGATGTTCTCTTTGTTTGTCCATCAGACTTGGGTAAGAGTCTTAAAATTTCAAAATCGGAGAGGCATTTGACAAAGAAAGCCGTTGCGGATGGCAAGGCCAATCTGTTCAAGACCGGAACGGTTCTTTTGGTTGGTATTGGGTCAACAGTTGGGAAAGTTGGGATTGCGGAATGTGATCTTTGCACAAACCAGCAAATTACGGGAATAGTTTTCAACGATTCGGTCTTGCCAGAATATGCAGTTTGGTACTTATCAACGCAAAGAGATGTGATCAGAAATGCTGCTGCTGGTGGCGGAGTGCCAATAATCAACCAGCAAGGCATATCGCAACTTGTCATCTGGCATCCGAATTCTATAGATGCACAAAGAGCTATTGTTAGAAAACTTGATGCATTGCAGGAGAAGCTGGACGAACTTATTGCTGAACAGAACTCTGTTGATGAAAAACTTGCAACTTTTCAATCTGCCTTGCTCGCCAAAGCCTTTCGGGGGGAACTGTAATCGTGCCACAGAAGATTATTTGTATTCCACGAATAAATGATAGTCCAGCGGACTTTGCAGAACTTTTCCGAA
>JAIWEZ010000167.1:0-5603 GCA_048631945.1 Gammaproteobacteria bacterium
AAACAAACCGGCGAAGTGATCGAGGTACACTGCACCTATGATCCGGAGACGCGAGGCGGCTGGTCTTCAGATGGACGCAAGGTTAAAGGGACACTACACTGGGTTTCGGCTGCTCACTCGCTCAAGGCAGAAGTACGCATGTATGATCGTCTTTTCAATCGGGCAAACCCAACAGGTGATAAGGACGCTGATTTTAAAACTTATCTGAATCCTGATTCGCTGGAGACTTTGACGTCGTGCCGAGTTGAGCCGAGTCTTGCAGGTGCGGAACCGGGCAATAGATACCAGCTCGAAAGGCTTGGCTATTTCTGCATAGATCCCGTTGATTTTTCAGACGAAGCCCTGGTGTTCAATCGAACACTAACGTTGCGAGATTCCTGGGCCAAGATCGAGAAGCGGGAGAAATCTGCCGGAGCCCGGGCATAAAGCAGGCACAACATTTAATAACAGCCGGGCAGGCTTGCCGCTGCTAGATGGAAAATACCATTTTCCGATGAGGTGTCCTCATGCTTTATGCGAATGCCTTGAAACGACTCGTTGTCGCCATGATTATTGTCATATCTTTACCTGCCCTTACCTGGCCGCAACATGCCACCTGGCAGGGCAAAGTCGTCGGTGTCTCTGATGGAGATACAATTACTGTGCTTCACGACGGCAAGGCCGAAATTATAAACCTCTATGGGATCGACTGTCCTGAGAAGAAGCAATCCTTTGGTAAAAGAGCCAAAAAGTTCACATACGACATGGTATTTGGCAAGAATGTGGAAGTCGAGCCGGTTACCACGGATAGACATGGAGGAACCACTGCTTGGGTCAATATTGACGGAACAACTTTGAATGAAGAGTTACTGAAAGCCGGCCTTGCTTGGCACTACAAAAAGTACTCATCCGAATGGCACTTGACAGTCCTGGAAGCTCAGGCTAGACGCAGCAAGGTCGGTTTATGGAGACATCCTCGTCATATCCCACCATGGGATTATAGAAGTGGTAAGAGAAGTGGCAAGAGATGAGAGTCAGGTATAGAAGAAAAACTTGACCCCAAAGAGACTATTTCACTCACCTTCGCCAGAATGCCCTGTGCGGAAGCACGGGGATGGATGGCGTGGTGACCCGCCATAGCCTCGGCGAAGGCGGGTTATTGCTTCGGCGAGTTCCGCCATCCTGAGACACAGTCAGGATGCTCTGTGCGGGAGCACAGGGAGGCTTCACTGGCAGGAGGGGTTCGAGGCTCTAAATAAGAGGTGTATTCATTTGCGTTTTTACGATTCGTGGATGGGCACTAACTATCGGTGACAGAGCATGATAGACTATAGCTTTAAACTCGACTTTCAGGTTCGTGATTACGAATGTGATATGCAAGGCATCGTCAATAACTCGGTATATCAAAACTACTTGGAGCACACGCGCCACGAGTTCTTGAAGACAATTGGAATTGATTTCGCTGAAGTAACGAGGCGCAAGATCCATCTTGTTGTGATCCGAAGTGAACTTGATTACAAGCATCCTTTGCGAAGCGGCGATAGTTTTTGGGTCGGACTGAACCTTCAACAGGTATCTCGCATCCGCTTTGCCTTCCTGCAAGATCTATACAGATATCCGGACAATCGACTAATTCTTAATGCCAGGATTATTGGTACAGCGATGAACGAAAAGGGGAGGCCTAAGCTACCACCAGAGATTGAAAAGGCTTTAGTTCCTTAGTTCTAAAGTTCGTGTTTTTTCTGGCAGAAAATTGAAAAACAATCACGAAAACACGAAAGGACGAAAGCACGAAAGAGAAAAAGACCAAAGTACAAATAAATGCAATGCGCATATAATTCAATGTGAGAGACTTTGGCAATTTGTCGTTGGGATTTGACTCGACATTTGGTTTTAGTATCTGAAATTGCTTCTTTTCGTGTTTTCTTACTTTCGTGTTTTCGTGATAAATTTATTTTGGTTCCGGCTTGTCCGGGTTAGGTAGGCGTAGAATGAACACAAATATAGTTTAGAGGTAACTAACGAAGGCAATAACACGGAAGCAATGTAGTTAACGAGAAAGGAGATCCGTTATGAAAAAACTTGTTGTGCTCATCGTTATCGTAGCAGCTGGCCTTGTCGGTTATAATTACTACACGACAGGAGAAATATCGCTGATGCCTCCCTCGTCTCTTTCAAAGGAGGTGCTGGAGTTGAAGCGTTTGGAGAAGGTTTTCCATAAAGCCCAGAATAAGTTCTTTCAGGGCGGCCGTAGCGCAGCGGTGGCCGGTTTAGACTCTCCAGCTGATTTGGTAGAAGCCATGAGTGAGATTGAGAAGGTGGAAAAGACCCTGGTTGATCTTTACAACAGTAAAACTTCAGAGTCGGAAAAGAAGAAGGTTGAACGACTACTAAGTGAGATCAGGGACTTTAAGATAGCGCACAGATAGAACGGAAGAGACCTCTTGCATATCACATTTCCCGTGAGACCCCACGAAAATGGGGGTCAGAATTCAACCGGCTGTTGCCCAAACAAGCTTTCCTTTGAGTAGTCATTAAGCCTTTTGTTGCCGATAAATCTTGGAGCAGTGGAAGATAAGCGAATGAGCGCTACGGTTGCGCGTGGCCGCTTGAAAAGAGGCACTTCGTGTGACCTGTTTGAGCCAGAGGCTGGATTATGCCGCCAAGAATTTTTTTTGAGGCACTGGGTGGGTTACATAATATTATCTGCCGGCGTTTGGGCACAATTTCGGGCACGATTTGCGATCTAAACGAACAAGGGATCACCTCGTTAGAGCTAACCCCTTGAAATTACTGGCTGGGAGGCAAGGATTCGAACCTTGGTTGGCGGAGTCAGAGTCCGCAGTCCTACCGCTGAACGACCTCCCATTAATTTTTTTCACCATACACAAGAGCTTATAGAGAGTCAACAAGAAATCTATTGTTGCTTGAAGTTTTTCTATCAATTGCACGGCCTTAGAACAGCTTCAAAGTCTCAAGAAAAACAGGGCTTGACAAATCGTGTTAAAGCCAATATTAACGGAACAATACTTGCATGAGTCATATGTAAAACCATATAAAACGGACAGGGAGTCAGGAAGGTCATAATGGAGCAGGTGCTGCTACTGAATGCCACCTTCGAGCCCTTAAAGGTGATCGACTGGAAAAGGGCTATAAGGCTTTTAACCTTGGGGAAGGTGGAGGTCTTGGAAGAGTACGACAGGGATATCCACGCGGTTACCTTTGCCATCAAACTTCCGGCAGTCCTTCGACTTTTTAGATTCGTAAGGTACAGGAAAAAACATATCAAGTTTTCTCGAGCAAATATCTATGCACGAGACAATTTCGAATGCCAGTACTGTGGGCGCAGGTTTGAATCTCAAGATCTAACCTTTGATCATGTGGTCCCTAAGAGATACGGTGGAAAGACCGAGTGGACCAATATTGTTACGTCCTGTTACAGGTGTAACGGGAAAAAGGGAGCTAGGCCTCTCAAGGAGGCAGGTCTCAACCTTCTAAAAAAACCTATAAAGCCCGACTGGGTGCCCTTCCTTATGATCACCATTGGCGTCAGGCCTGTTCCCGAGTCCTGGCGAGATTATATGTACTGGAATCTTGAGTTGACAGATTCCTAGGGCGATGGCTCCACCCTAACCGATCACATGGTCAGGAATCTCTCGCCCGCTCCCTCCGGTCGCTCGAGTCCGCAGAGATCTCAGAGATGAATGATTTGTCTGATTTTTTGAGAGGAAAAATCAGACAGAATTCTCAGCCACTGCCGTGGCATTTGTCATCTGGGGCATGCCAACGTAGTAAGCATTGGGTTCAGTAAACATATCCCGCGTAGCGGGATGGCGGTTTGAGCGGATTTCCCGTCTCAGGAAATCTGCTCAAAAGCCCGGTGCGCTCTGTGGGCTCTGTGAGAGACAAAAGAAGGCCGTGATCACTTCCCCCAACCACCCCCACCTGGGGTGTTAATTATCAGTGTTTCTCCTTTCAAGGCTTTGAAGGTATAGCGGCCCGGGAGCTCCACCTCAGTGCCATCCATGCGCCTCAGAAGATTGTATCCACACCTTGCATCACCACCCCCGGCTATCCCTTTGGGCGGAAAACGCCTCCTTTCTGATTGAATGGATACGACAGCATCTTCAAGGAGAAGGAGTTCACGCGTCACACCCATCCCTCCTGTGTGGAGGCCTGTGCCTCCTGATCCCTCTCTCAGTTCGGTTTTGAGGACCCTTATAGGATAGACGGTTTCCAGGACCTCGGTCGGCGTGGTGGCCGTGTTGGTCATATGTACGTGGACCGCACTTGCGCCGTGACAATGCGGACCTGCACCCATACCCCCTGCTATTGTTTCGTAATAGGTCTTTTCTTTCCATCCCAAGGCAAGGTTGTTCATGGTGCCCTGGCCTTGGGCCGGAATTTGGTCAGGGAGAAGATCCTTTAGGGCCAGCAGAAGTACGTCAACAATCCTCTGGGAGGTTTCTACATTTCCGGAACTGACAGCCGCCGGCGGTCGTGGATTGAGGAGAGTGCCTTCGGGCGCCACGACATGCACGGTTTCGTAACATCCATAGTTTGGCGGGATATCGGCAGGCAGAAGGCATCTTAGGACATAATAAACAGCCGACCTTGTCACGCTGATGGGCGCATTCGCATTTCCCTCACATTGGGGTGCTGTTCCTGTAAAATCAACTTCAAATTTATCTCCTTTAAGCTTTACTTTAGCTATAATCTGAATTGCCTCGGTATCAATCTCTATATTTTCAGATGCTTCAGATGCCCCATCGGGAAAAGCCGACAGATGGGCGGTGACCCTCGATCTCGAATAATCGATGATGGCCTCAACAAAGTTGTCAAATGCCGCCTCGCCATAGCGGCGGATAAAATCAATGCATCTTGACACCCCAAGACGGTTGGCCCCCACCTGGGCATTCAAATCCCCGATCCTTTCGAGTGGGTTTCTAGTCTCTTTTTCAAATACTTTAAGTACTCCTTTTTCTATGACGCCTTTACTTACAAAGAGGGTAGGGGGGATGACAATTCCCTCTTCGTAAAGCGTGCTGCTTGATCCCGGCATGGACCCCGGTGTTTTGCCGCCCACATCCGCGTGATGGGCACGGTTGACAGCATATCCCTTTAGTTTCCCCTGCCAGAAAAAAGGCGCGATCAGGGTTATGTCCGGAAGGTGAGAACCACCCCGGTATGGATCGTTTACAATCACCTCATCACCGGGAGATAGCTTCGGGAAATCGGCCGCGACCGCCTCAACAGCAGACGGCATGGCACCAAGATGCACAGGGATGTGTTCTGCCTGGGCAATGAGGCGGCCCTTGGCGTCAAACAAGGCGCAGCTTTCATCCAGGCGTTCTTTAATATTGGGAGAAAAGGCGGTTCGCCTGAGGTTTGCCCCCATCTCCTCTGGAATAGCTAAGATGAGGTGCTTAAAGACTTCAAGTGTTACCGGGTCAAGGATGGACATTTTTTGTAACCATTCACGGGTTCAATGGTTCAGGGGTTCAGGGTTAACCAGGAATCTGAAACGGTGAACCCTGAACCTGTGAACGACTACTATTTGTTTTATTCAATCATCAATTGTGATGCACTCGTAAAAAGTCCTAAAACCGTCATGCCGGACTTGA
>JAIWEZ010000168.1:0-5541 GCA_048631945.1 Gammaproteobacteria bacterium
CGAAGTGGACGTTGATCTGGCGCTCCACCCCTCCTTCATAGAGGATGGCACCCACGCCGGGTACGCGCTTCAGCGGGTCGGCGATTTGTTTGTCGACAATTCTGTAGAGGTCGGGGCTGCTTTCTTTCGCCGTGACTGTCACGACGAGCACCGGCACCATGGAGCTGCTGAACTTGTAAATAAAGGGGTCTTCCGCTCCGTCGGCAAGGTCCGGCTTGGCAAGATCGATTTTCTCCCGGATATCGTTGACCGCAACATCCAGGTCCGTGGCCCAGTCGAATATGCAATTATTAATGGATATGTTGTCCTTTGATTTTGACTCCAATCGATTAAGATTAGGTGTGGTGGAAAGCTTGTCTTCCAGATACTTGGTTACCTCCGACTCAACATCCGCGGCGGAAGCTCCCGGATAGATAGTAATCACGCTCACAGCCGGCGGCTCTATGTCAGGCAACATATCCAGGTTAAGCTTGAAAAAGGCTACACTGCCCAACAAAGCGATGGCAGCAAAAACCATAACGGTTGTGACCGGCCGGCGGACGGCTATCTCCGGTAATTTCATTGTTGCCCTCCTTGCTCGCAGACACCGTCAGTTTCAAAAAACTCGATTTCCATCTCAAGGTCCTGAAGGCATTTGCTTTGCTCGTGCGTACATATCCTGGCCCAGGCAATAACGCTGATCCAACCCGCTGCGGCAAAGGAAAGCATGGCGGCGGTTCTTCCTTGGAAATGGCTTGTAATGGCCCAGATTGCCAATGCACCTGCTGCGAGTCCAACAATCAGCCAGACGAGTAGATGACAGTTGCACGAATCACGGTCTGGGACTGGAGGAGAGAACCAAATCTGTTCCCCGATCTCAGTCCGATCAAATTGCGAATCGTCAAGATTCGTTTCGATTATCCTGTTCTTGAATTTGACAACTACAATCTTCCTTTCGGGCCGGCCACCGAATGATTCCATCCTTTTTTTCTCGATCACTTCACCCTTGACCTTCAGAGAACGAAGATGATCAACAAGGCGTTTTTCTTGTAACGCGCAGATATTAATCCCCATCTTCCATCCTCCTCGATACGGAATCTTGTGCTACATCTCTTTTGACAGCACCCATCCATCTTTCTTCAAGCTGCGTTATGGCTTCTCGGTACCCCTCGGCAATGGCCTCCTCGGCCCGATGGAACTCCAGAAACCTGATATTTCCCAGCTTCGGCTGAATCAGCAGATCGGGCGGATCTGTTGCCAATCTTGTTGCGGTTATCTGTGCTTCCATGATGTTGATTGAGGTCGTCAACACGTCAAAGATGTTCGGTACAGTGTTCCTTTGCATCCACAGGCGACCCTGTGAGGCCGCAGGTGAGCTGGATTCGATGCGCTTCTTGTTCCGAGCCTGCGCGATTCTCCATTTGTTGCGAAGGCGTCCGCCGACGCCATATTCTGTCGATGGTGCAACCGGGTCGATGCTGGTTGTGCTCTTTTTGTCGACTCTGGCATGGTTCAAGTCCACGGCGATGACGTAATCCGCCCCCATATTCCTGGCAGCGCTCACCGGCACAGGGTTGACCAACCCGCCATCTACAAGGAAGCCGCCGTTCTTCTTGACCGGCGTAAATATGCCCGGGACCGAGATGCTCGCACGGATTGCCTCTATAAGATCCCCTTTGTTCAATACGACTTCACGACCCGTGGCCAAGTCGGTGGCAACCGCGCAATAGCGGAGGGGCAACTCTTCAATGTTGATCTCTCGAACATGACCACGAAAGAAATCGGTGATCTTTTCCCCATCAATGAGTCCGGACCTCGGGAAAGTTACATCCAGGAAGGAAACGATTTGTTTCCAGTCGAGTTGACGGGCAAAATCTTCCAGTACATCTATTTTGTTGAGGGCAAAGGCGGCTCCTACCAAAGAACCAATGCTGGTGCCGGCTATGCACCTGATTTCTATTCCCGCTTCAGCCAGTGCCCGTATTACACCGATATGGGCCCACCCCCGTGCGGAACCGCTGCCCAGCGCCAGGCCGATATTTTTCGGAAAGCCCGAGTTGTTGTTTGACATACTCACCGCCGATCTTCTTGAGAAGTTGTCCCCTCGGACTTATCCGTTTCATTCTTGTTCGGAACATCCTGAACGTTTACCTCCATACCCGACCGCAAACGTCCCGCTCCGCTGGTGACCACTTTGTCATCCTCAACCAAGCCATCCATCACTTCGGTATATTGATCATTTGTGGCTCCAATCTCGACCGTTCGCTTATAGGCTTTATTCCCTTCCACAGCAAAGACGTAATAGGCGCCGCTGCCGGGAAGGCGTTGTAAGGCGTTACGGGGGACGGCAAGGAGCCTTTTTTTCTCTACCGACAGCTTCACCCTGGCAAACATT
Source organism: Gammaproteobacteria bacterium (assembly GCA_048631945.1). Lineage (GTDB taxonomy): Bacteria > Desulfobacterota > Desulfobacteria > Desulfobacterales. The sequence continues at coordinate 2,375 of JAIWEZ010000168.1, forward strand.
CCGTCCACCAACTTCCCGGACGGATTCGGCACCTTGATTCTCATGCGGAAAGTGCGCGTCTTTCGGTCCACCATTGGATTGACAACGGTTACTTTCCCGGAAAACTCATGCCCGGGGAAGGCGTCTGTCGTAATTACCGCGGCAGTTCCAATGGCAAGGCGGCCAATGTCGGTTTCCGGCAAATCGACATCCAAGTTCAGAGATGTTTGGTCCACGATACGCAGAAGTTGGTCTCCAAGCGCGACCACCTGACCGATCTCCACATTTCTTTCCACGACAGTGCCGGCGATAGGCGATCGGATCTCTGCATCCTTGAGATGTTCCAGTGCTGTCTCCAAGGCCGCCTTTGCCTGGTCATGCCGTGCCCTGGCCGAGGATACCGCTTCCTTGGCGCTCTTAAAGGCCGCTTCTGATGCATCAAAGCGACTTTGCGGAATTACCTTTTCTTTCAGCAGTTCGGTTGCGCGGCGGTATTCTTTCTCGGCCTGGTCAAACTGGGCCTCAGCCTGCCGGATTACTGCTTGCGCAGCTGCAAGCGCTGCCTGCGCCTGTTTGACGCCGAGTGCAAAGTTTGTCCTGTCCAATTTTATAACGACCTCACCGGCTTTGACTCGATCTCCGATATCAACCAGAACCCGGTTTACCGGCCCTGCCACTTTGGGGCTTAGCGGACTTGTGTCTCGGGCTTTCAGGGTACCGATTCCGCTGATTTCGTCAGTGAATTCGTGCCGGACAACAGTTGCAATTGTGACAGGTAACGCTTTGTCGACCACATCCATGTCCACGTCTTTTTGCCGGTATTTCTTGGAAACTTGGAAAACCAAGAGCGCAATAACGGCAGCCGCAACAGCAATCGAGATATATGCTCCTCTTCGTTTCATTTGGCAGACTCCTTTTCCTTGATATCATGCTGCTCCACCATTACGCCCACTGCTCTGTGAAGGGCGGCAAGTGCAACGTTGTAGTCAAAAAAAGACTGGGTGTGATTCGCTTCAGCTCGACTTAAGGCCGTACGGACGTCTAACACATCTGTGTTTGTGCCTTCTCCTGCCCGGTATCTGGCTCTTGCCTGACGGTAAGCCTCTTTGGCTGTTTTCAGCGCACTCTCTGCCGCCTTGATATTCTTTTCCGCTTTCCCAAGTTCCAGAAAAGCTTGGCGCACCTCAAGACGAATGAGATCTGCCGTTTTATCTCGCTGGATTCTCACCTGGGCCAGTTGTGATCTCGCCTCTCTGGCCTTGGCCGCGGTTTCCCCCCAATTCCAGAGGGGAAGCTGTGCTCCTATTCCGACCGTCCAGTGGTCACCGCCTTCCAGATCCCGGAAATCGCCTTCCATGTATTCGTAACGCCCTTCCAGGGCAATGGCAGGCAGGTATTCTCCTTTGGCCGCCTTAAGCGCCTGTTCTGCAGCCGCAATTTTGAAATCCATTGCAGAAAGTTCAGGACGTTGCGAAAGGGCCAACTCAGTGAGAGACGAAAGATCCGCTTCCGGCCTGGGCGACTGTACCAAGGCTTCCGTCAAACTGACCGATTCTTCAAGGGGGATGCTCAGCAAGTTTTTCAGTGCGGAGTGAGCCAAGTCGACAGCGTTATTGGCGCCATTCATCTCCTTGCCAGCATTGGCAAGTTCCGTTCGGGTACGAAGCAGGTCGATTTCCGGATTTGCCCCTTTTTCCACCAGAATCGCCACGTCATGTTCATGCGCATCGAGAAGATCGACGGCTTCCACTGCGACCTTTCGGAATGCCTCAGCCACCTGCGCGGTCCGATAAGCGCGCGTAACCTGGAAAGTGATTTCCTCTTTAATGGCCTTGTTCTCTTGAGCTTGGGCGTCCCGTGAATATTGGGATGCCTTGCGCGCCGCATTCAATCTCCCTCCCATGAAAATAGGCTGGCGGACGACGAGCCCCGCCTTGTATAGATCACGGTTCATAAAGGTCAATGATTGCGGCCCCATTGCAAAGCTCAATTCCTCGTCAAGACGCGTGCAAGAACTCTCCATCCCCAAGAAAGGAAGCATGGCCGACCTGGCCTGAGTTATCTTTGCATCGGCTTGAACCAGAGCTTCTTGGGTGAGACGGATGTCGTGATTTTGTTGCAACGCTATTCTCCGGCAATCACTTAGCGACAGGTGTATGTGCCTATCCTTTTTGAGATTCCGAACCACCTCATTGGAAGAAGGGGCACGGTTGCTTTCCATTTCCCGTGATAACCCGGCGGTCGCTATAGAATAACTGTGCGGTAGATAGGTAGGAGCGCGCACGGAAGCGCAACCTGCCATCAGCAACAATCCGCCCACCCCCGCCGGAAGCAGAACCATGATGCGAGTAGTCGTCCTTAACGTTTTCCTCATTCGGCCAAAACTCCTTTGAGAAACATGTCCCTGATCACCGGGACGTTAGCCTCGTATGAATGCCGCTCCGGGTCTTCCAACCAGCAGAAGAGAAAAGCGTTGGTGAGGCCTTCCAGGGCCACGGCCATGTAATAGGGGTCTGTTTCGCGAAGCACATTTTCGCGGACACCTTTTTCCAGTGCCGAAGCCAGTTGCTTTACCAGTTCGTCATAAAGCTTGCGAATGTCCTGATCGAGGCCCGCCTTGATGTTGAAACTCGCACCCCGTGTTTCAGCAAAATAGAGCCGCAAAGTGGCAACGTCATCGGCAAAGATTTCCGCTTTGGCGGAAATGTAGTCGTTGAGAATAGTCAGGACGTCACCTTTCCGTAAAAGGACTCCGCTCAGGGTATGGTGATATTCCGCTGCCTTTTCCATGATGAGGGCCTTGTATAGGTCCTCCTTGTTCTTGAAAAATTTGTAAATCGTTCCAATTGCAAACTCGGCTTTTTCTGCAATCTCGTGCATGGAGACGTTGTGGTATCCCTTCTTCGAGAAAAGATCGAGTGCAGCAGCAAGCATCTGACGACGATGCCTGAGTTTTTCTCTTTCGCGACGTGAGAGCTTCTCGTCTTGCATTATTTGACCTCCGTATGTTTAGTGCTCGCTCAAAAATAACTTCACATTTTGATGCGCCGATCCATCCCGTATGGCTGCGTTGCTCGTCGGTTAAATAGCCCTGCTATTCGCCTTCTTCGCGCCTTGCCATGCGGGCGCCTCGACACATGAAAATGTAAATTTATTTTTGAGCGAACTTTAAGGCGGTATCATATTCC
>JAIWEZ010000169.1:0-5477 GCA_048631945.1 Gammaproteobacteria bacterium
AAGGTCAAGGAAAACAAGGGGTTGCGCGGAGGCGTACCGAGGTGCGTCGCACAAGAAACCCCGCAGTCTTGTCAGCCTCCGGCTGATTGACGCCGATTCAGCCGTCGCAGCCAGTGCTTTGGCGAAGTCGGCTCGTAGCCAATAAGGCTACTAAGGCGAAGTCGGCGATTGCGGAAAAGGGCCATTTATGGATGGAAACTAGTTAACCTTGGTGCAATGCTTATGTGAGTATAACATTATCCGGATAATTGATTACAGTCAAGTTGACCCAGCTCAGGATGTGTAGTATAAATGAAATTTAGGAGCTTAGCTCCAATTTGCGATTGGTTCAAGGCTACAAGGGGGTTCCAGCATGCACATAGAGGAGAATCCAGACGACGTAAGGGCTGCCGACTTGATTGTTGGAATTCCGTCGTACAATGAGGCAAAGCTGATTTCATGGCCTACGCAGATGGCAAGCGAAGGCCTCATTAAGTATTTTGGGGACAAAAACAGCGTTATTATTAATTGTGACAACAACTCCCCGGATGGTACCCGCGACGCCTTCATGAATACGCCTACAGAAGTTCCCAAGATATATTTATCAACACCGCCGGGCGTGAAAGGGAAAGGTAACAACTTCAGGAACCTTTTCAAAAAAAGCTGCGATCTAGGTGCACAGGCTGTTCTTGTGGTAGACGCAGACCTCAAAAGTATAACGCCACGCTGGATAAAGAATCTGGGAGAACCACTTTTTGAAGACTTTGGATTTGTGGCACCCCTCTATGTTCGGCACAAGTATGACGGGACCATTACCAACAACATTGCCTATCCGATGACACGTTCCATATACGGCCGCAGGGTTCGTCAACCGATTGGGGGGGACTTCGGCTTTTCAGGCGAACTGGCCGAGATTTATTTGAAGCAAGAGGATTGGACGCCTGCTTTGGTTGAATTTGGTATTGATATTTGGATGACCACCACGGCCATATGTCACGATATACCGATTTGCCAGTCTTACATGGGAAGGCCTAAGATCCACAAACCAAAAGATCCCGGAGAAGCTTTGGGTCCCATGTTTTTGCAGGTGGTTGGAACGATTTTTGATATTATGACAAAAAAGGCTGCTTTCTGGAAAGATGTCCGATGGAGTAAGCCAACGGCGATTTTCGGTTTCGGGCTTGGGGAGATGGAAATGCCCCCGCCGGTAGATGTTAATCTGGAAAGACTTTATAATAAATTTCAGGCAGGCTTTGCAAGCCATGATGTCCTCTGGAAGGAAATCCTTTCCGCGAATGTCTACAAGAAACTTTCGGAGGTAAAAACGCTGAGTTTAACGGATTTTGAGTTTCCAGCCAACCTGTGGGCCGAGATATTGGTTGATTTTGCGGTCGCCTACAAGAAAGGTGCGTATGACAGAGAAAAGATCATGGAAAGCTTAATCCCGCTCTATTATGGCCGCACGTGTTCCTTTGTGGTTGAATTGGAGCCAATGACCATTCAGCAGGCTGAAGAACTGATAGAAGATCAGTGCATTGTTTTTGAAAGGAGCAAGCCTTATCTGCTTGGAAAATGGTTTGACACGGAGTGAAACTTTGCGCTCATAGACAGCAAATGGGGGGCTCTATGAAAAAAATCCTTATTGTTGACGACGAAGACGTAATCCGCATGCTCTATAGCGAGGAATTGGAGGACGAAGGCTATGACGTGATCACCACAGGGAGTGGCCACGGCCTGGTTGAATTGGTTGAGCGGGAAAGACCAGACCTGATTATCTTGGATATTAAGATGGCCGAACACGACGGATTAGACTTGTTACAGGATATCAGGAAAGAATTCTATAATATTCCCGTGATTCTCTGTTCAGCCTACTCTTCCTTTAAGGGCGACCTCAAGTCGATTGCAGCCGATTACTATGTGGTCAAGAGTGCAGATCTCGGCGAGCTGAAGCAAAAAATCAAAATGGCATTAGAGGGACACCTCCCTTTCCGGTCCACATAGGAGTGAGAGTGGGCATCGGGATCCGCTATGCTGTTGTGCTAGGTGTCATCCAGGGGTTGACGGAGTTTTTGCCCGTCAGCAGCTCCGGACATTTGGTGCTCTTTCAAAACCTTTTGGGTTTAAAAGAACCGGAAATCTTTTTTGACGTCTCACTTCATGTGGGAACCCTGGCAGCCATATGTGTGTTTTTCTTCAAAGACCTCAGAGAGATTGCCACCACACTCTTTTCAGTTTCTACGTGGTCTGCCAGGGAGGGTAGTGTATGGAAAAGGCTTTGCCGAAAGCCAGAGATAAGGTTGTTTGGCCTTATCCTAGTAGGTACGTTGCCAACCGGTTTCCTGGGCTTGTTGTTTCGGCCCATGGCTGCAAAGGCCTTTTCATCGATCCTTGTTGTAGGGATTATGCTTTTAGTCACAGGGATGTTGCTGTGGCTGACTCGGGGGCTTAAACGAGGGGGACGCAATGCGGCCCAGCTCACGATTTTGGATGCCCTGTTCATAGGTACAATCCAGGGGCTGGCTATTTTGCCTGGGATCTCTCGTTCTGGATCCACTATTGCCATGGGTCTCTTCCGGGGCATTGATAGAGAGACTGCTGCCAGATATTCCTTCCTTTTATCTATTCCGGCTATCCTAGGGGCCATGGCCTTGGAATTGGGCGAGGCTGTGGCCTCTGGCTTTCCGCCTATGCGGGTTGTACTTCTGGGAGCCTTTATGGCTGCGGTTGTGGGGTATGGCTCTTTAAGTATCCTGGTACACCTGGTAAAAAAAGGAGACCTTCATGCCTTTGCTCCCTACTGCTGGCTCCTGGGGGGGGTGGCCATTGCGATATCCTTCTGAAGCCTGAAGCTTGCCGGAAATCGTGAATCTAAATTCGTAACTAGTGAATCGGGACTTGTGTAATCGTGAATTGTTTAGAAACTGTTTCAAAACCCTTTTCCTTGGTCTGTTTGGCCATTTTTGAAAGTTCTACTTGGAGGCGTTGTGAATCCTGAGATCTTTAGAGAATATGACATTAGGGGGGTTGTAGACAAGGACTTAACCGACCAGGATGTGATTTTGATTGGCAAGGCTTTTGGCACCTACCTGCGGCGCGAAAACCGCTCTCGGGTCGCCGTGGGCAGGGACTGCCGCTTGAGCTCTGGTAAGTATCGAGACCTGGTGATCAAAGGGCTCCTTGCCACGGGATGCAATGTAGTAGATATTGGTGTCTGCCCCACCCCGGTTTTGTACTTTTCGATAAGGGAGTTTAAAAGGGAAGGGGGCATCATGGTGACCGCGAGTCATAATCCCCCCGAGTACAACGGCTTCAAGCTTTGCAGCGGTCATGACACCCTTTTTGGCGAGCAGATACAGACGTTGCGACAGATCATTGAGAGCAGGACCTTTGTCTCGGGGAATGGAAACACGGAAACTGCTGATGCGATAACCCCATACAAAAAATTTCTGGAGGACAATATCAAGCTTGCCAAACCCCTGAGGGTGGGAATCGACGCAGGGAACGGGACTGCCGGTGTGGTGGCGGTGCCTGTCATACGGAACTTGGGCTGCGAGGTTTTCGACCTCTATTGCGACATGGATGGAAATTTCCCCAATCATGAACCAGACCCCACGGTGATAGATAACATGCAGGACCTGATAGGATTGGTCCGGGAAAAGGGGCTTGATCTTGGGATCGGCTATGACGGCGATGGAGATAGAATCGGCATCATTGACGAGAAGGGCGATATCATATGGGGCGACCAATTAATGATTTTGTTCGCACGGGACATCCTTTCCCGAAAACCCGGAGCCACATTCATTGCAGAGGTTAAGTGTTCCCAGACCCTGTATGATGACATAGAAAAACATGGTGGACGTGCAATTATGTGGAAGACAGGGCACTCCCTGATTAAGCACAAGATGAAAGAGGTAAAGGCTGAACTAGCAGGGGAGATGAGCGGACATATGTTTTTTGCTGACCGATATTTTGGCTACGATGATGCTGTTTACGCCTCTTGTCGTCTGTTGGAGATTTTAGCAGCAAAAGGAAAGAGTATCACAGATTTGTTAACCGGTATTCAAAGGACTTACACCACCCCTGAGATCCGGGTGCCATGTCCGGATGACAGGAAATTTCAGGTGGTAAGAGATGTCACCGAGTACTTCCGTCATCGGTACGACATCATTGATATAGACGGGGTACGCATTCTCCTGGAAGATGGATGGGGTCTGGTTAGGGCTTCTAATACCCAGCCTGTGTTAGTGCTGAGATTTGAGGCCCTTTCACAGGCGCGGCTTTCTGAAATCCAATCCCTTGTGGAGTCGGTGCTGGCTGAGATCCAGAATAGGTATTAGAAGCCATTTCAAAACCCCATCTAACGCCCGATGGCTGTGTTGAGGGCCTCTTCAAAATGCTCACATACTCCCCCCCCGTGTATGCTGCGCTTTATCATCGGCCCCGCCTTGCCCTCGAACGCGATCCGAGGTTTTGAAATGGCTTCTAGTGCCGTCATTGAAGAAATTTCACTTGATTTTTTACGAGATCATCAAATAAGACGGTCTCGTAAAAAGTCAATTTTCCTCTCTCCGTGAGCATTTTGGGCGCACTCAAGATGTTCGGCTAAAATGCTAAAACTCGGGCTAACGCCCTCAAACAGTAAGCATTTCTTGACGCTGAACAGATTGAGTGCTTTTCTCCCAAAATGCTCAATGTCGTTCGCAAAAGACTTTTTACGAAGCCGTCAAGAAAGGAGTATAAAAGATGAAAGTACATGTTAGATTAACCTTCTTGCTTCTGGTGGTCCTGGCCCTATCTGCAGGGTGCACTTCGGCCCCGAAGGTCCGGCGCACTGCAGTGGAAGAGACCGTAGATCTTTCCGGTCGCTGGAATGACTCCGATTCCCGTATGGTGGCCGAGGAGATGATAAAAGACTGTCTTAACCGGCCCTGGTTTGCCGATTTCCAGTCCCACAAAGGAAGGAAGCCTTCGGTGATTGTGGGCACAGTGGTCAACCGCTCCGACGAACACATAAACACTCAGGTCTTTGTGAAGGACCTGGAGAGGGCGCTCATCAATTCCGGGTTTGTGGACTTTGTTGCCTCCCGTGACGAAAGAGGAGAGCTCAGGCAGGAGCGGGCCGACATGCAGTTAGGCTTCACCTCGGCGGAGACGGCAAAGGCAATGGGGCGGGAGATTGGGGCTGACTTCATGCTCAAGGGAACGATAAACACGATACGGGACCAGATAACTGGTCAGTACGTGATTCTATACCAGGTGAATCTCGAGATCCACGACCTGGAAACGAACAGGAAGGTCTGGATCGGGCAGAAGAAATTGAAAAAGGTGGTCTCCCGCAGCCGCTGGAAGATGTAGCAAAAAGGTAAGACCAAGGGTTCCGTTCCCACATATATAGTTTCCATCCATAAATGGCCCTTTTCCGCAATCGCCGACTTCGCCATCCGCCGTCGGCCATAGCCTATGGCGGAGGCCGAAGTAGCCTTCTTGGCTACGAGCCG
>JAIWEZ010000170.1:0-5462 GCA_048631945.1 Gammaproteobacteria bacterium
GAAGCCCCCTGGAAAAGACCGGTATTATAGGCTTTTTAGTGGATCAGTATAAGCACGTTGTGCCCCTGGCCCCCTTCGGTCTGAGCTCAGGGTCGAAGACAGACCGGGATGACGGGGACAGACATCAATGCTAAAGCTGTCGCGCCAGGGCGGGCACATTCGTTCGAAATGACAATAGGGGGGCTATTACATTTCCTTTTCAGTGGAATCCTGTAATTGTATTGTTGAGTTTTTTAGCTGGTTAGTATATAAATATAAGATTATAAGACAATTTTTTTACGTCTTGAAATATCACGGTGGAGTGCAGTCCATGAAAGACTGGGGATTATCCATAAAAGTGATAATTGGCGGCATAGCCGGCTTGGCGGTTATCCTTGCTATTGTTTACCTGGCTTACATGAACCTAAAGGCATTTGAAAAGACAATTGTTTCCCAAACGCAAGAACAATTGTTGACGATTGCAAGGACAACAGCCGGTAGATTGGAAGATTATTTTGATGAACAGATAGGATCTCTTAAGAGCATTTCAAAGAGTCCAATAGTTCAGGAGAAGGCTTACAAGGAAGAACCTCACAAAGGGCCAGCACCTTGTCGTGAATATTGTCCAATCAGAACTCTTCATAGGATTCAAGAATCAAGGGTGGATGCACTTAACTTCTTCAATGCCAAGGGCATCATGTTGTGTCGACATCCTTTTATCCAAGACCCAATTGGGATGGATTACGCTGACAAACCGGATGTAGCCTTTGTGCTAAGGGAACACAAGGAATATATCAGTGAAGTATTTTATGACAATTCAGGTAATGCCGCCATATCTATGTCAATGCCGATATTTTATTCGGGTAATTTTGCGGGAATTGTTCAATGGGTAGTTACACTTGATAGACTGTATAGACATTATATTGAGCCAATCAAGGTGGGCAGGGAAGGCCTTATATGGATATTGGATGAAAGGAAGAAATTATTGATCCATTCCGATCCAAAGCAAGTAGGTAAACATATTATAGCCTCAGGAAAAAAGAAGTTCCCTGATCATGATTGGTCGGAATTAGAAGATGTTGTAGCAAAAGCAGTACGGGGGGGAGAAGGTTTTGGCACCTTTAATTGCGCGACATACGGCACTAGGCTTGTTGCTTATGCCCCGATTCGTATGAGAGACCAATTATGGTCCATTACTGTCGCTATGAATTATTCTGAGATCTCACAACCCATTAAAGAACATGGAAGAAACACATTCGGGTTCGCTGTACTCTTGTTGTTGTTCCTTGGCACCGGGGGTGTTGCTTACTTCAGGACCCAACAGAAAAAGACTCAGCTCGAAGTAGAGGCGAAATACTTTGGAGAAATCGCTAAATCAGCAGAAACTATACGACAAAGCGAGGAAAAGCTTGCGGGGATTATCTCTTCGGTCACAGATCATATGAGCATGATGGACGATAAACACAATATCGTATGGGCCAACGATGTTGCAAAGAGTTTGTTCGGATCCGACCTCGTTGGCAAAAAGTGCTATAGCGCATACCATTTAACTGATCAACCTTGTGAACCATGCGTGGTTAGGAAGTGTTTTGAGGATGGGAAAATTCACGAGCATGAAACAGAAGTTATTGCAGCCGATGGGAATAAAATGGTCTTTTGGTGCACAGCCAGTGTGGCTACACGGGACAGGGACGGCCGGCCAAAGTTGGTCGTGGAGGTTTCTCGCAATATCACCGACCGCAAGCTTGCCGAGGAAGCACTGCAAAAAGCACACGATAAGCTGGAAATAAGGGTGTCAGAACGCACGGCTGAACTTTCGGAATCCAATAAGAAATTGCGGTTAGAAATCGCCGATCGAGAGCGAGCAGAAAAAGCACTTCAGGAGAGCGAGCAGAAACTGGCAGGGATTGTCGAGTCTGTTACGGATGCGATGGTCATGGTGAACGAGCAATTTGATATTGTGTGGACTAACGTTCTTGCAAAGGGCCTGTTAGGACCCGACCTAGTCGGCAAGAAGTGCTATAGGGCTTACCGTGGGCGCGACAAGGTTTGCGAACCATGTATCGTGAAACAATGTTTCGAAGACGGCAAGGTTCACGAATTTGAAACGGAGATTACCCCCACCGACGGGGATCGAATGAGCTTCTGGTGCACGGCCAGCGTGGCTGCACGTGGCGAGGATGGCCGCCCAAGGATGGTGGTGGAATCCTTGCGGGACATTACCGAGCGGGGGCAAGCCCAAAGAGAGATCGAAACCCTGAAGCAACAAATGGAGTTCATTCTGGGTGCGACAAAGACAGGGATAGACATTATCGATTCGGATTACAACATTCAATACATCGATCCGGAATGGCAAAAAGTCTATGGCGATCCGGCCGGAAAAAAGTGTCATGACTACTTCATGGGCGCGAGTGAACCGTGTCCTGACTGCGGAATCACCAAGGCCATGGAGACAAAGGCACCCGTTGTTACCGAGGAGATCCTGGCCAAGGAGGGCAACAGACCGATCCAGGTGACCACCATACCGTTCCAGAATGATAGGGGCGAATGGCTGTTTGCCGAGGTCAATGTGGACATTACTGCAAGAAAAAAGGCGGAGGAGAAGCTGAAAGGCGCTTACGACCAATCCATCATCTATGCAGAGCAACTCAATGAAGAAATAAAGGAGCGTAACCGAGCCGAGCAGGCGCTACGGGAGAGTGAGGAAAAATACCGCACCCTTTTTGAGGACTCCAGAGATGCGATCTATATGACCGCCAGAGATGGCCGGTTCATGGATGTTAACCAAGCCGCTCTTGATCTCTTTGGATATACCAGAGAAGAGATGCTTGGGCTGGACTTCCGGGAGATATATGTGAATCCTGAGGACAGGTCCCGGTTTCAGGAGGAGATAGAGGAAAAGGGATCTGTTAGAGACTATGGGATGAGGTTCCGAAAAAAGGATGGGGCAGAGATGGACTGCATGGTCACTTCTACTGTGAGGCGGGCCGATGACGGAAGCATCCTGGGATACCAGGGCATCATCCGCGATACTACCGAACAGAAGCGCCTCGAAGCCCAACTCCTGCAAGCCCAGAAGATGGAGGCCGTCGGCAACCTGGCAGGTGGCATTTCTCATGACTTTAACAACATTCTTCAGGCCATTTCGGGTTATATCCAACTACTTTTGATGAAGAAGGAGGCAGATGATCCCGACGGTCATTACCTGAAGCAGATTGAAAAAGCGGCTGAAAGGGCTGGTGAGCTGACCAGGCAACTTCTTGTTTTTAGCAGGAAAGTTGAAAGCAAGTTGAGGCCAATAGATCTTAATCAGGAACTTCGCCAGGTTCACGGGTTACTTCAAAGAACGATTCCCAAGATGATAGATGTCGAATTGCATCTGACCGAAAACCTTAAACTCATCAATGCAGACCCAGTACAGCTTGAACAGATCATTATGAATCTGGTAGTGAATGCCAAAGATGCCATGCCCGATGGGGGCAAACTTTTCTTTGAAACGAAAAACGTGATCCTAAATGAACAATTCTGTCAAATTCATATAGGAGCCGTTCCAGGCGATTATGCCTTACTGAGTATTTCGGATACTGGACACGGTATGGACAAGAAAATAGTGGAACACATATTCGAACCTTTTTACACCACAAAGGAAATAGGGAAAGGAACCGGGCTCGGGCTGGCCATGGTTTACGGCATTGTGAAAAGTCATGGCGGGTACGTCACGTGTTACAGCGAACCAGGTCAGGGGACGGTCTTTAAGATATATTTTCCGGTTTTAGAGGTCGAAAGCCTGGAGCGGGAGGTAGAGCGCGAGCATGAAGAAGCCATACGCGGAGGTCACGAGACAATACTCCTTGTCGATGATGAAGAGATGCTCCGTGAGCAAGGACGGGAGATATTACACCGTTACGGTTATACGACCGTAACGGCTGAAAACGCAGAAACGGCCATTGAGATCTACAAGAAGGAAAAGGACCGGATTGATTTGGTGACCTTAGACATAGGGATGCCCGGCATGGGGGGCCATAAGTGCTTGCAGGAATTACTTAAAATTGATCCGGATGTCAAAGTGATCATTGCCAGTGGCTACACAAGCAGCATCAACGTGAAGGAAGCTCTCGAATCCGGCGCTGCCGGGTTTATCGGCAAGCCATATGACCTCAAGGATATGCTCAAGACGGTGAGAGCGCTTTTGGATCAATGTGGGAATTGCTCAGAATAATGAGGCATCTTTTGATATCAAGGTGAGGAAGGCGGTATTTTTTCGTGGTGACGGTAAGACCCTCGGCCTCAATCTTTGAACGTGCAGATTCAAGTTCAGTCTCCACTGACCTACCCTTCATGGCAATCATTATCCCTGGCCGACAGAGTAATGGAATGGCCTGATCCAGAAACCTGTCCAGCTTTGAAACTGCCTTTGATACAATAACATCATACGGCCTTGCTTCCGGCTGCGGCCCTCTTTTGAGTTCTTCAGCCCGGATATGATGAGCTTCGATATCCTTTAGAGCAAGCGTTCTTATTATATGCTTCTGGAAGCTGACCTTTTTCCTTGAGGCATCAATCAGTGTCACTTCAAGGTCTGGTCTCATGATCTTCAGTGGAATGCCGGGAAACCCTCCTCCGGAACCTATATCCAATACTCGTGATCCCGGTGGAAGCAAAGGGAAGAGTGGCATGATATCAAGAAACTGTTTTACTGCAATTTCAATGGGATCTGTGATTGCCGTCAGCTTGGCGAATCGATTCCATGCCATAAGCTCTTTTGCATGGACGGCAAACCGGGTGATTTGAGACCGCTCCAGGCACATACCCATGGCTCTTGCCCCTTTATCAATGATGTGAGCCCATTCGGTTGACTCAAAATCGATCTCTGTAGTGAGCTCAACGATGGTGGCACCCCAGCCGCCTGCAGAAGACGGGGCCTCTGAAAACGAGGCCACCATGGGAAAATCCTTGAGCAAACCGCGAACCCGATTTCTCAGAAACCCCTTGCCTTTGCCATGGATAATTCTTACAGAATAAATGCCGGCCTTCCGGCAGACATTCAGGTACTCTTTCAGCAGGCTGGGTAGGTCTTTGGGAGCAAAGGTGTGAAGATCCAGAACGTCCTCGATGGGAATTTTAACTGCTTCTGTATCATTGGTGTTGTCCAGGGTACTCTCCGGGCATGCTGATTGAGCATCGCTAAATTAGGCGTAGTACCTTAGTTCTGAAATTCGTGTTTTTTCTGGCAGAAAATAAATTCGAAATCCGAATACCCGCCTGCCAACGCCACGTACGGCATGCATCTTATATGCTAGCATCTCTGGCAATGGCGGGCAGGTCGAAATCCGAAACAAATTTTCAATTTTCAAAATGCAAATGACCAAAACTGAATCCACAACCATAATTATCTCAAATAGTTTAGATTCCATGTTTTGAACATTCGAACATTTGTATTTTGGATTTGTTTCGAATTTCGGATTTCGTGCTTCGTATTTCCG